>DASQND010000044.1:0-101799 GCA_035645215.1 Allosphingosinicella sp. | reverse complement strand
AGACGCGTAGCGGGGCTACGCGCAAGCAAGCGACGCCGCCGGCGGGCCTCTCCGGGCGACCGCGAAGCGGCGGGCGGCTTTTGGCGCAGGGCAGCGTCGCTCGTCGGTCACGATGCGCCGCATCGCTCCCTCCTCGCTCCTCCCCCTGCGTCAAAATCCGCTCCGTCACGGCCGTTGCGGGTATTGAGTACGGACCCTAGCGCGCCCGGCTCATCCGCAGCGGCGTCAGCTCCCCGGGCGGCGGGCCATGAAGGCGAGGCGTTCGAAAAGCATCACGTCCTGCTCGTTCTTGAGGAGGGCGCCGTGAAGAGGCGGGATCGCCTTGGAAGGGTCGCGCGACTGGAGGATGTCGAGCGGCATGTCCTCGTGGAGGAGCAGCTTCAGCCAGTCGATCAGCTCGCTCGTCGAGGGCTTCTTCTTGAGACCGGGGACTTCGCGGACCTGGTAGAAGATGTCGAGCGCCTTCGAGACCAGAATCTTCTGGATGCCCGGAAAGTGGACGTCGACGATCCGCTGCATGGTCTCCCGGTCCGGGAACTTGATGTAGTGGAAGAAGCAGCGGCGAAGGAACGCGTCGGGGAGCTCCTTTTCGTTGTTGGAGGTGATGACGACGATCGGCCGCTCGCGCGCCGCGACGGTTTCGCCGGTCTCGTAGACGTGGAATTCCATGCGATCGAGCTCCTGGAGGAGGTCGTTCGGGAATTCGATGTCGGCCTTGTCGATCTCGTCGATGAGGAGGACCGGGAGCACGGGCGCGGTGAACGCCTCCCAAAGCTTGCCGCGGCGGATGTAGTTGGAAATGTCGTGCACCCTGGCATCGCCGAGCTGCCCGTCGCGAAGCCGCGCCACGGCGTCATATTCGTAGAGGCCCTGATGCGCCTTGGTCGTGGATTTAACGTGCCATTCGATCAGCGGCGCCCCGACCGCGTCCGCGATCTCGTGGGCGAGCACGGTCTTGCCGGTGCCGGGCTCGCCCTTGACGAGGAGCGGGCGCCGCAGCGTGACCGCGGCATTGACGGCGACCTTCAGGTCGTCCGTGGCGACATAATTGCTGGTGCCTTCGAAGCGCATGGCGGCGGGATTAGGGGAGGCCGCGGGGGAGGGCAAGCGGGCTGCCGCAACGCACTGCCAAACGCCCTTCGACAGGCTCAGGGCTGACGGTGTCTCGATCAGCTGGGGCTGAGCCTGTCGAAGCCCGGGTTCACACGCTCAGCTCCCGCGGCGCGCTTGTTCTCGGGCTTCGAGGAGGGCCCAGAGGCCGTGATGCTGGACGAGGATCTGCTCGGCACCGAACAGCAGGGCTCGCTCGAACGGCGCGTTGCCGGACGATGCTTCGGCGATCCGGCGGACCTCCTCCGCGGGCGGCATATGCTGCGGCGCCGGCTCGACTCCGAGGCGCCGCGCGGCCGCATCGAGCACGACCCGGATTCGCGCCCAGTCGGCGGCGAGCCCGAAGGCGGCACCGAGCGCGCAGCCGCGCCGCTCCGACAGAGCGAGCGTGCCGAGCGCCGCGCGCTGGCTCACGACCGCCGCTTCGCTCGCGCTTCCGCCGGGCGTTCCGGGCACCGGCCCGGCGGTGACGGCGAGGCGCGTCAGATAAAGCCGCTCGGCCGCGAAGCCCTTAGCGCTCCGGACGAGCCAGCCGTCCGCCGCCGGCTCGTCATTTCGCCCTGCGGCGAGGTCGACGATGCCGGGGTGGCGGCCGTGGAGCATGCACAGGAAATGCACTGCGTCGGCGAGGTTGCGCGCGGCATGGGGCCCGCGAAGCAGCTCGTCGCTCCCGAAATACGGGTGGAGCGTGCTGCCGTGGGAGGCGATGCAGGCGTCGAGCAGCACGCCGACCCGCGTGCCCGCTTCGCCCGGTCTTGCTGAAACCATCGCCATGCTCTCCCGCCGCGCCGCACGGAAACCGGCGCCTTTGCGGGACTTCATCTACATCAAGGGCGTAAAGGCCGGGTTTACGCCCGAGACGCCGGGCCGCACTCAAGCGGCCAGCCGCGCCGGCTCCGCCGCGGGGGCCGCCGCCTGCTCCGGCCGGACCGCCTGCTCCGCCTGGACCGGATCGAGATCGGCTGCACAGGAGGCCATCGCCGCTTCAGCCGCAGCCGCCGTGACTTCGCCCGCGCGAACCGCCGGGACGAGGAAGCGCGAGAGCCCCACCGTCAAGCCGAGCGCGACATAAGCGAAGACCGCCGCCAGCGGGTTCCAGAACATGGTGAAGGCGAGGCCGATCCGCAGCAGGTTCGGGGGGATGCCCGTATCCTCGCCCAGACCCTGGCAGACGCCGAAGAAGGTGTCGTCGCGGGTGAAAAGATTGCCGTTCGTCTGCATGTCGCTCACTCCCTTCGCGTGTGGCGGGGGGCGCCCGCCGGAACGCGAAGTGCACAGCATGAACCGTGCCAGGATGACGCCGCCCAGCGTTCTCAAGCACTTGCCGCCCGTCTGCCCGCGCGGCCGGGGGGCGCCCGTTCGCCGCCGCCGCCACAGTTTGGCGAAAAGCGCCAACCCGCTGGCGGCCCGGTCCCCTTCCGTTCTGCACCCTCTGCGTGGGATTCGCGCCGCATCAACACCGGGACAGGGCTTTGGCCGCGGTCGAGGAAGCGGCTCGAGCAAGGCCGCCGCGCCCCCGTCGAGCGCAGCAAGGCGCTCGCCTTTGCGCTGGAAGGACTGGTCCGGCAACGCCCACGTCCTCGCCGACCACTCAGTCACCGGGAGAACCCCCGAAGGCTGGGCCACCGCCGTCGCCGCCGCCGCGCACGCCTATTCCTCCCCTGCATTTGCAGGGGAGGGGGACCACCCGAAGGGTGGTGGAGGGGCCTCTTGTCTCCCCGTCGCCATCGTCGCCGAATCCAACCAAGGCGGCCACATGGTCCAGGCGGTCCTGCGCACCGCCGACCCGTCTCTGCGCGTCAGGCTCGCCCACGCCCGCCACGGCAAGGCGGAGCGCGCCAGCCCCGTCGCGATGCTCTTCGAAGCCGGCAAGGTCACCCTCCACGGCCGCTTCCCCGAACTGGAAGCCCAGCTCTGCGGCCTCATCGCCGGCGGCGCCTACGAAGGGCAAGGGGGCGAGCCCGGACAGGGCGGATGCGATGGTCTGCGCGCTGACCGAACTCATGCTCTCAAAGGAGAAATCCGAACCCCGCGTCAGAGGCTTCAACTAGCTCCTCCCCCGGACGGGGAGGGGGACCATGCGAAGCATGGTGGAGGGGGCCCGGCCGCGGGGAAAGTCAAAGCCGTCACCCAGCAGCCTCCCCGGCAAACCCCCGAACATCCCGACGCAGCGCCTCCACCGCCGCCTCCCCGAAGCAGCCGCGGCAGCGCGGTCAAAATATACCAGCGCAGACATCTTCCACTCCGCCGTCGCGGCGATCGGGTTGTGAGCATGATCGCTATTCGAGCGCTTGCGCTTCTTCCTTTTCTGTTCGGCCCGGCCTGCTCCGAGGATTCCGCCTCATCCAATGTGGCGGCATCGTCCCGGTCGGCGCCTGCCGCAGCCGCCCCACGGATCGCCACCTGGGCCGGGCCGCCCCCAGGGCGGCTCGCGGTCGCGCACGGCCGGCTGGCAGTGGCAAACGGCTGCTTGACGCTGCAAGCCGAATACCAAGGCGAACTCCGCTCGCGAGACATTGCGTTGCCGCAAGATGCTGCGGCGTGGGACGCCGGGAAAAGGACGTTGCTCGTCGCCGGCAACGCCTACTCACTCGGCCAGACGGTCGCGGTCGCCGGCGGGTCGATCGACCGGGCGAAGGCAGCGTCCGATCCGGCTTTCGCGCTCAACGGCTGCGCAAGCGGGCCGATCGTCTTCGTGGTGGAGCGGGTCTTCGACGAATGGCCGCCGCGCCGCCCATAAGCGGGCCGGCGGCAATCGGATCGATCAGCGGCCTATCCTGGCTCCTCCCAGAGATTTCTCGGGGAGGGGGGTGTAGGCGGGTCGGCATGCCGGGGGCATGCCGAGAGCCGGAACCGGCTGCGCAGCAGCCGCGGGACGAAGTGCGGTGGAGGGGCCACGCGGAGCGCGGAGGGCGCCATCAGCGGCCCACTCCAGCAAACCCCCGAACATCCCGCCGCAGCGCCTCCAGCGCCGCCTCCCCGAAGCTCAGCTCGAACACGCTGTGCCGCACGATCAGCTCCAGCTTCTCCGCCACCGCGCCGAGATCCGGCGCCGCCGCCCGAAGCAGCCGCGACAGCGCCGCATTGTGCCGCCCAAGCGCCCGATCGTAGAGATCGTCATCCTCCGTATGCGCCACCCGCTCGAGCCCCAGCACCGCCCGGGCATAACCCGCCGCCGCCCGCTCCCACCCCCCGTCATTGCGAGGCGCGCAGCGCCGCGGCAATCCAGCCACGGCCTCCGCGGGAGACGCCGCCATCGGAACAACCGCCCCCGCACAAGCACCGGCTAGCACCGCGCGGCGCGAGAGCTTATGCTGCCCGCCAGCCATCATGCGCCTCCGTAAAAAGGGCGTTCATTGGTCCGAAGCCGAAGGCCGTCCCTCAAGGTCCTCCGCTGCATCTGCAGGGGAGGGGACCACCCGAAAGAGTGGTGGAGGGGCAACCTTCGTCTTGATTTACGGCTAAGCCAAAAACAGGGGCGGGTCAATAGAGGATAAACCAAAAAGACCGCGAGGCCGCCCGGCAACGGGCCGCGACCCGATGCGCGGCTTCCGCATGCCCGCCGATCTGGAAGCCAAGCTCGACGCTTGGATTGAGGCGCAGCCGGAGCCCAAGCCGTCGCGGTCGGAGGCGATCAGGCGGCTGCTGGAGGAGGCGCTGGAGGGCGGCTGAACCGCATCCGCTAAACCAGCAACAGCTGCTCTTGCGATATAGTAGGCACTGATGTTTCGATTGGGAGCGCAAGAGCCGACTGCAATCCGGAATGCACAATCCGGAAGTGATGATCCGTAGACGCCCACCGCCAAATGCTGGCGTTCCCAGTCCTTGCGCCTGGCCGCGTCAGTGCCTCGATGTAGGCGTCGCCTGCGCTATATCCCTTGCCCATGAAATCGCCTGATGCGGCCGCACGATCTGCAACCGGGAAGATTGCTGCGTATCCATTTGGCTTCCGAGTCGTTGCGCCTTTAAAGATTAGGTAGTCTTCTTGCGTTGAATACCGGAAGTGGGCTGTTGGAGGAACACGGACAGGTGTGTAGTCGGAAGGATACTCTAAAGCATAGTCGGAGAAGAGCGGGAGGCTCGCAAATTCGTCAGCCGATTCAATGATCGATTTGTAGACCAACCAATCTCCGCGCGGAAATCGTCCTACATCCCCAGCCTTCAGTTTTGGCTTGTTTGGGAATGTCGTTGCTCCCCAAAAGGTGCGAAGCCAGGCACCGCGTGGCGCGAGCCTCCCTAGATGCCCTGCAAGCAGCTGAACGAAGGCCGCGGGCTCTGCGACATGGATGGGTCCTGCATCGATTAGGAGGACCGTTCGTTCGGTCATAGTGCCCAAATCGCCGACGGTGGTCCGAAGCGCATCCAAAGAGGGAAGGGTCTCTAGCTCAGAGAGGCTGACGCACAGGCAAATAGGGGCACCTGCTTCGCGCTCGCAATATCGCTTGACCGCTTCTTTATACGCCGCGGAGCTTGCCAGACGAACGAGTGGCCCGGCGCATGCGCCAACGAGTCTTGCTCGTTCAAGCAGTTCCGTTAGCGGATGTTGCTTGAGACCTCGTGAGTGCTGTTCACCATCAATCAGTTCCGCGTCTATGAACGCCAGTCGACGACCCCACGCTAGGGTTAAGCGTCGCCCGAACAAGGAGATATTTTCGACTGTCGATAAGACGCGCTCCTCAATGGCGTCGAAACCCCCGCCCGGGGTAATTTTGAGTACCGGCAGAGTCCGGTCAGCAAAAGGCGTAGGCAGCGTTCCCAGCGCACGAATTTCTCCAGCCTTCCACTTGAGCTGAGGCATATAGACAACGTCATGCGGGAACATCTCGTTCACTCCAGCAGGCCAGCCGCTACAAGCGCCTGACGGATTGTGCCACGTCCGAGCAAGTCTGAAAACTCTTTGTAGGAGTCGCGTTCACGCCGAATCCGGCCTGCGACAAGAGCAGGGTGGATCTGCAGCCTGTCTGCGAAAGCCACGATTGTCTCTGGCGCTTGAGTGTAGCGTACAAACGATGAGTTCCACTCTTCATCCGAGACTATAGCATTTTGCGCGAAGTCGTCTGCTTCCTTCTCCAGCGTGTCCTGTAAATCATCACCTTCCTCATCGATGAAACCCTCGCGGAGAAGTGGGCCCCAATGTCTTATAACGTGGCCAAGCTCATGCATTAGTACAAACCAAAAGTTATCAACCCTATCGTGGCGAGCCGTCATCCCTATGACTGCATACTTTCCGTCCAGGTTCATTGCGGCGCCGTCGAGCTTAGTTGTTGGAAGATGCTTCTCGAATATCAATATAATACCGTATTCGAGTAACATTGAGACGGCTTGTCCTGGCCCGCTTTCAATGCGGCTCAGCTTCACTAGTTCGCTGATGAACTCCGGGGGAGGCGGAGTGAAGCGGCGAGCTAAACTCGCCTTGCTTCGGGCTGCTGCCAGAACGCGCGCCTGCCAGGCTAACAAAGAGGCACGGCGAACGCTGCATACCTGTCCTTTGCTCTTGCGATGAAGGGCCGCAGAAGGCCCAATGATCCCAACGTTTGCGAAAAAGCCCGCCAAGCAGCGCTTCTTCTCCTCAGCTGAGGCTGATCGAAGATCGATCCGCCGATCGAACCAACCTCGTTTGTTCATTTCCGCCATTGGGAAGTCTGTCGGATTCAGCGTGTTGAGGAAGTCCGACGACGGGTGCTCTCCGCGTGACTGGAGGCGCATTTCACCTGTGAACTTAACACCGAGAACTCCCGCCAAATACGAGAGGCGGCGCAGGTTCGCGGATGCGTATGCTTCCTTTTCGTACCGCTGAATTTGCTGCTCTTTCAGACCAGCTAAATTAGCGAACTCCCTCTGCGTGAGGCCCTTTGCGATTCGGGCTGAAATCAGCTTGTGCCCAAGTTCCCCGATGTCTGATGCTACTAGATGTGTTTCCTCACCATTCTTTAGAGAATCGTAAGCAGCAATCTTCTCCCGGAGCTCATTGATTTGCCTCTCGTACGACCCTTTCTGAGCCTCGGCGATAACAGGCGAGACGCCGCGCTCGATGAGACGCAGCACGTTAAACTGAGACAACGCATCTTCATACGCCGCAAGAGCAGCTTTAGTCGTTTTGTATTCTTTTTCGTTCTTGATCATACTACACGTTCATTATTTCAAGCATGTTGAGCTTTACTCCTATCATGCCCTTCCGCGCGCCGGTGACCTTGTCATGAGCCAGCCATTGAAAGTGGCGGCACTCCGGGCCGTCACCGGCTGCGCTGACGAGCAGGTCACCCCGATACTTCCGGTTCTGCTCCACCCGCAAGGTGTCGTCCCACAGGAGCGGATCGACCTCGGCGCTGACGCCGGCCGGGTCCCAGCACGCATCGTAATCTCCGGGATATTCCTTGGAGGTGACGTAGCTGCCGCCGAGGTAGAGGCGCGAGCAGCCGAATTTCCGCAGCTCCAGTGATGCCATTAGCAGTCCCTGGAAAAGCCATGCCCGATGCTCATTATACGCGAACACGTCGCGAATTTCGCGTAGCGAGGCGTGATGCAGCCCCACCGGCAGGATGCCGTCAAGGATGCCGGGTATCTCGATAAGCTGCGGAACCACGACCAAACGTTATCGTTGGGTTGAGCGTGGGGCAACCCGTTTCTTTATACCGAGGGTGAGGAAGCCGCTATGGCGTGGACAAAGGTTAATTTCGGCAAACACAGTGGGAAGACGCTGCCGCAAATCGCGTTCGCCGACCCGGATTATCTCTATTGGGCGATCGGTGACAAGCTGTTCGCTAAAGGACCTCTTGCAGCCGAGGCCAAGGACGTGGCGCGGAAGGCGCAGCGGATTCGTATCCAAGGATGCGATCCGGGTGAAAAAAAGGTCCGTTACTACACACACAATCCATCTGGTAAGCTCGGAAATGTGGAGGTGGTCGAAGCTGACCGAGGGCCTCACCATGGCTCTAGCGCAACCAACGACAGAGACTTTTTCGATCTGTTCTACGCGTCGAAGTTGGCATCGTATGATAAGACTGGAGGATCGTTCGTCGTAAGCGCAGTCAAGTACAATGTCTTAGGTGCAAGCGATTACCGAATGACCAAGGCGCGCGCAGAAGCGTTCTTCGACAATGCCAGCAATTTTGGTTAGCATCGTTGCTTGAAGTCCATCGTGGACCTCCGGCGCCGGTATATAATCGTCCACCTCCTCGGCAGCCGTCACGGGAGTAAATCCCGTGACGTCGGACGGGCTCGGCTGAGACCGACCCGCCGGCCGGACTGCGCGCTCTCTTCGCGCTGCTCCGGCGGCGGCTAGGCCGCCGGCGTCGCTACGCTCGGGCGCTTGTCACTGATCCAGGAAGCTTCGCATCTTCCGCGACCTCGAAGGATGCTTCAGCTTCCGCAGCGCCTTCGCCTCGATCTGGCGGATACGCTCACGCGTCACCGAGAATTGCTGACCCACCTCCTCGAGCGTGTGGTCGGTGTTCATCCCGATGCCGAAGCGCATGCGCAGGACGCGCTCCTCGCGCGGAGTCAGCGACGCCAGGACCCGCGTCACCGTTTCCTTCAGGTTCGCCTGGATCGCGGCGTCCACCGGGATCACCGCATTCTTGTCTTCGATGAAGTCGCCGAGGTGGCTGTCTTCCTCGTCGCCGATGGGGGTTTCGAGGCTGATCGGCTCCTTGGCGATCTTCATCACCTTGCGGACCTTTTCCAAGGGCATGGAGAGGCGCTCGGCGAGTTCTTCGGGGGTGGGCTCGCGGCCGATTTCGTGGAGGATCTGGCGGCTGGTGCGGACCAGCTTGTTGATCGTCTCGATCATGTGGACGGGGATGCGGATGGTGCGGGCCTGGTCGGCGATGCTGCGCGTGATCGCCTGGCGGATCCACCAGGTGGCGTAGGTCGAGAACTTGTAGCCGCGGCGGTACTCGAACTTATCGACCGCTTTCATGAGGCCGATATTGCCTTCCTGGATCAAGTCCAGGAACTGCAGGCCGCGGTTGGTGTATTTCTTGGCGATCGAGATGACGAGGCGCAGGTTCGCTTCGACCATTTCCTTCTTGGCTATGCGGGCTTCGCGCTCGCCCTTCTGGACCTGGTTCACGATGCGGCGGAACTCGGCGAGGCTCATGCCGGTCGATGCGGCGATCTCGGCGATTTCGGAGCGGATGCGCTCGATCGCGTCCTGCTCCTGCGTGCAGAAGGCGTTCCACTTCTTGTCGACGCCGCAGACGCGCTCGGACCAGCCTTCGTCGAGCTCGTGGCCCATATAGGCGTCGAGAAAGGCTTTCCGCGGCACCTTGTGGCGCTCGGCGAGGCGCAGCATCTGGCCGCCGAGTGCCGTGAGGCGCCGGTTGTAGCTGTAGAGCTGGTCGACGAGATATTCGATCTTCGCCTGGTGGAACTGGACGCTTTCGACTTCGGCGGTGAGCTGGTCGCGAAGGTTCTGGTATTTGGTCTCGTCGGACTTGCCGAAGACCTGTCCGGCGCCCATTGCGTCCATGCGGCTGACCTGGAGCTTGGCGAACTTCTTGTAGAGATCGGTGATCTTGGCGAACTTTTCGAGCGCCTGGGGCTTCAGCGTCTCTTCCATCTGAGCGAGGGAGAGCGTGTTGTCCTCTTCCTCGTCGTCGGCCGGGCGCGGGGCGCGGCGCTCGACGAGATTGCCTTCCTCGTCCTCCTCGTCGGCGGGGGCTTCCTCGGGCTCTTCCTCTTCCTTGAAGCTCGGGCCCGCCGTGGATTCGGAGATGGTGTCGTCGCCGGTGCCGTCTTCCGCGCCGGCGACCTGCTCGGGCGTCGGGCCCTTGGAGAGCATGGCTTCGAGATCGAGGATCTCGCGAAGCTGCATGGTGCCGGCGTTCAAGGCGTTGGACCAGTCGATGATCGCGTTGAAGGTGATGGGGCTTTCGCAAAGGCCCCAGATCATGATGTCGCGGCCGGCCTCGATGCGCTTGGCGATGGCGATCTCGCCCTCGCGGCTGAGGAGCTCGACCGCGCCCATTTCGCGCAGGTACATGCGCACCGGATCGTCGGTGCGGTCGACCGTTTCCTTCTTCTTCTCGACGATGAAGCGTTCCGAACCGTCGCCCGCGCCTTCGCCCTCGCCGTCGGCGGCGTCGTCGAGCCCTGCGTCCGTGTCCGGCTCCGCCGCCTCGTCCTCGTCCGCTTCCTCGTTCTCGACGACGTTGATCCCCATCTCGTTAATGGCGGACATCACGTCTTCGATCTGCTCGGAGGACATCTGGTCCTGGGGCAGCGCTTCGTTGAGCTCGTCATAGGTGATGTAGCCGCGCTTCTTGGCGCGGGCGATCAGCTTCTTGAGCGTGGCTTCGTTGAGGTCGATCAGCGGCGCATCGCCGTTGTCGCTCTTGTCTTCGCCCTCGGTGACCTGAGTCTTCGCCATTTAAACGCCTTGTTCCGTCTTCGTCGCCGCCGCTTCGCTCTCGACGAGCGCCGCAAGCTGCCGTTCCGCCTCGCCCCGTGCCTTAAGGAGCCTTTGCTGCTCCTCGAAGGCGGCATTGTCGCCATTGTCCTTCAAACGCGCCGTCGCCGAAGCGAGCGCCGCGTCCAGCCCGGGCTGGGCCGCCAACGTGTCGATCACCAGAACGAGGTCGCGAAGAGCGCGTTCCGGGTCGGCATCGCGGCGGGTGAAGGAAAAAGCCAGTCCTCGCGTCCGTCGCAGCTTCTCCGCCAGAGGAGCCGCGCCACTTCCCGCCAATATGGTATGAAGGAGCGTTCGATCAAGCTCGGCGTGAGACATTGCTGCGCCAAGTAACTCCTCGCGCAGCCGGCCGAGCGCCGGGTCCGGCACGACGAGCGCGGCGATCGCCTCGCCATGATCGGCGATCGCTTCGGGAAAGAGGAGGAGGCCCTGGAAGAGGGCGCTCAGCATCCGGGGGTCGATACCGCCCGCTGCGACGTCCTTCGCCTCCTGCGAGAGCGGCCGCGGGGGGACGAAGCCGCCGCGGCGCTGCTGGCCGCCCGCACCACCATTGGGCGCCCATTGCCGCTGCGGCGTCCATTCGCGGCGCGGCGGCTTGGTGAGTTCGGAGAAGCGGCGCAGCAGCTCGTCGCGATACTGGTCGCGCACGTCCGGGTCGGAAATGGCGGAAACGTGGTCCAGGAGACGGCGGCGAAGGCCGGCTTTCTGCTCGGGCGTGGCGAGGGGCTCGGACGCGACTTCGTGCTTCCACAGGCGCTCGACGAGCGGCTCGGCCTCGGCCAGCAGGGCTTCGAGCGCCCGGCGGCCGGAGGCTCGGACGAGGTCGTCGGGGTCCTGGCCGGCGGGCATGGTGACGAAGGAGAGTGAGCGGCCGGGGCCGACATGAGGGAGGGCGCGCAACGCGGCGCGGATCGCCGCCTTCTGCCCCGCCGCATCGCCGTCGAAGCAGAGGAGGGGCGTGGGCGCGAGCCGCCAGAGCAATTCGAGCTGCATTTCCGTGAGCGCGGTGCCGAGCGGCGCCACGGCTTCGGATACGCCGGCCTGGTCGAGGGCGATCACGTCCATCTGGCCTTCGACGATGATCACCCGCTCCGCCTGGCGGCTGGCGGGCGCCGCCTTGTCGATGTTGAAGAGGCTTCGACCCTTGTCGAAGAGCGGCGTGTCGGGGGAGTTCAGATATTTGGGCTCGCCTGCGCCCAGAATGCGCGCGCTGAACGCAATGACCCGGCCGCGCCGGTCGCGGATGGGATAGGTGAGGCGACCGCGGAAGCGGTCATAGGGCTCGCGCTCGGTTTCCTCCGGCTGGATGAGGAGGCCGGATTCGACGAGCTTGTCGTTGCCGAAGTCCCTCAGCGCCGTCCTAAGCTTGCCGCGTCCGTCGGGCGCGAAGCCGAAGCCGAACTTGCGCCGCGTCAGGTCCGAAATGCCGCGCCGCTCGAGATAGGCGCGCGCTTCGCCGCCTTCGATTCCGGCAAGCTGCTCCTCGAACCAGCGCTGCGCCGCCGCCATGACATCATAAAGGCCGCTCGCCGCGTCCGCCTTGGCCTGCGCGCGCGGATCGGCGGCGGGCACTTCGATCCCGGCCGCGTCGGCAAGCTCCTTCACCGCGTCCATGAAGGGAAGGCCGCGCTGGTCGGTCAGCCAGCGTATCGCATCGCCATGCACCCCGCAGCCGAAGCAATGGTAGAAGGCCTTCTCGTCGTTGACGTAGAAACTGGGCGTCTTTTCGTTGTGGAAAGGGCAGGGCGCCTTGTACTCGCGGCCTGCCTTCTGGAGCTTGATCGATCGTCCGATCAGCGTCGACAGCGTGGTCCGCGCCCGCAGCTCGTCGAGAAAGGCGGGGCTGAGCGACATGCCTTACGCCTATGCGGAAAGCCTCGCCTTCACCAGCGCGCTGGCCTTGGACATGTCGAGGGCGCTGGCATGGCGTTCCTTCAGGACGGCCATGACACGGCCCATGTCCTTGACGCTCGCCGCGCCGGTTTCCGTGACGATCGCGTCGATGGCGGCCTTGGCTTCGTCCTCGCTCATCTGGCGGGGGAGGAAGCTTTCGATGACTTCGACCTCGGCCTGCTCGTTGGCGGCGAGCTCGGCGCGGCCGCCGGTCTCGTACATGGCGATCGACTCGCGGCGCTGCTTGATCATCTTCTGGAGGACCTCGACGACCAGGGCGTCGTCGTCCGCCGGAGCGCTCGAAGCGCCGCGCAGCTCGATGTCGCGGTTCTTCAAGGCGGACTGGATGAGGCGGATGGTGCCGGTGCGGGCCTTGTCGCCGCTCTTCATGGCGGTGATGACGGCGGCCTTGATGTCGTCGCGAATCATGATCGGGTCTACTCGGTGCTCGGGAAAGCCCCCAGGATAGGAGGCATAAGGCCATTTTAATAGATTGACGCTGCCCCGCCCGGTCCGTAGCGACCGAGCCTTAGCGACATCGCCGGTAAATTCGTACGGAGTGCCCCTCGCCATGGCCAACACCGCGCCCACGTCTGCGCCCAAGGGGGCGACCGGCGTATTGGTTCTGGCGGACGGCACGGCAATCTGGGGCAGGGGCTTCGGCGCCGAGGGGGATGCGGTTGGCGAGGTCTGCTTCAACACCGCCATGACCGGCTACCAGGAGGTGATGACCGATCCCTCCTACGCGCGGCAGATCATCGCCTTCACCTTTCCGCACATCGGCAATGTCGGCGCCAATTACGAGGATCTGGAGGCGGACAATCCCTGGGCGCTGGGCTGCGTCGTTCGCGAGGACGTGACGGCGCCGAGCAATTACCGCGCCGTGATCGGCTTCGACGAATGGATGCGCTCCAACGGGCGGATCGGACTTTCGGGCGTCGACACGCGGGCGCTGACGCGGCTGATCCGGGAGAAGGGCGCGCCGAACGGAGTCATCGCCCACCGCGCCGACGGGGTTTTCGACGTGGAGGCGCTCGCACGGCAGGCGGCCGAGTGGCCGGGGCTCGAAGGCATGGACCTCGCCAAGGAAGTCTCCTGCCGGCAGATGTACCGCTGGGCGGGCGGCCGCTGGGCGCGGGGCACGGGCTATGCCGAACATGCCGAAGACGAGAGCCGGCCGCACGTCGTCGCGATCGACTACGGCTCCAAGCGCAACATCTTCCGCAACTTCGCCGACGCCGGCGCGCGAGTGACCGTCCTCCCCGCCACCGCCACCTACGACGAAGTGATGGCCCACGCGCCCGATGGCCTCTTCCTCTCGAACGGCCCCGGCGATCCCGCCGCGACCGGCGAATATGCCGTGCCGGTGATCCGGCAGCTCCTCGACACCGGCAAGCCGCTCTTCGGCATCTGCCTCGGCCATCAATTGCTCGGCCTGGCGGTCGGCGCCAAGACCGTGAAGATGCACCAGGGCCACCGCGGCGCCAACCACCCGGTGAAACGCCTCGAAGACGGCCGCGTCGAAATCACCAGCATGAACCACGGCTTCGCGGTGGAGCGCGAGACCTTGCCGGCGAATGCGCGGGAGACGCATGTCAGTCTGTTCGACGGGTCGAACTGCGGCTTCGAGCTGACGGACCGGCCAGCGTTTTCGGTGCAGTATCACCCAGAGGCGAGCCCGGGGCCGCAGGACAGCACCTATCTGTTCGAGAAGTTCGTTGATGGGCTGCGCGGATGAATGCCCAGGGAGGCTGGCTTCGGCTCTGGGCCGTCCTTTCAGCGGTAATCACTTGTGTATTTGGGTGGGACGCGCTGCGGGCTCGTGATTTAACGCGGCCGGATCAACCTCCTCAATCCTGCGTACCGTTTACCCTCGTTTCCTATACCGATGAGAGGGTGTCTGGTTATGACGCTCCTCGCCCAACCAACTGGGGCGCCGGAGACGAGCTGCAGAAGTTAATGCGAGAGTTGGACTGGGACCGACAACACCAGGTAAAGGAGGCGTACCCGATTTACTCTTGTGTTTCCTATGGCCGCTTTTTCGCCGGGTTGCTGCGCGCAGTTGTTGCCTCGATCCTTGTTGCGACGACCTTCATGACTATCCGTTGGGTGATCCGCGGATTTAGAGGAACCTAATGCCCAAGCGTACCGACATCTCCTCCATCCTCATCATCGGCGCCGGCCCGATCGTCATCGGCCAGGCGGCGGAGTTCGATTATTCGGGGACGCAGGCGGCGAAGACGCTGAAGGCGGAAGGCTACCGCGTGGTGCTCGTCAATTCGAATCCGGCGACGATCATGACCGATCCGGAACTCGCCGACGCCACTTATGTCGAGCCGATCACGCCCGAATATGTGGCCAAGATCATCGAAAAGGAGCGGCCCGACGCCGTGCTCCCGACCATGGGCGGACAGACGGCGCTCAATACGGCGCTCGCCCTCTTCAAGGATGGGACGCTGGAGAAATACGGCGTCAAGATGATCGGCGCCGACGCGGACGCGATCGAGATGGCCGAGGATCGCCTCAAGTTCCGCCAGGCGATGGAGCGGATCGGGCTCGAAAGCCCGCGCTCGCAGATCGCGCACAGCCTCGAGGATGCGATGCGCGGGCTCGACGCGGTTGGCCTCCCGGCGATCATCCGGCCGAGCTTTACGCTGGGCGGAACCGGCGGCGGCATCGCCTACAATCGCGAGGAGTTCGTCGAGATCGTGACGGGCGGCCTCGAAGCCTCGCCGACCACGGAAGTGCTGATCGAGGAATCGGTGCTCGGCTGGAAGGAATATGAGATGGAGGTCGTGCGCGACCGCAACGACAATGCCATCATCATCTGCTCCATCGAGAATATCGATCCGATGGGCATCCACACCGGGGATTCGATCACGGTCGCGCCGGCGCTGACGCTGACCGACAAGGAATATCAGGCGATGCGCAACGCCTCGATCGCGGTGCTGCGCGAGATCGGCGTGGAGACGGGCGGGTCCAACGTCCAGTTCGCGGTCAATCCGGCGGACGGGCGCCTGGTCGTCATCGAGATGAACCCCCGGGTCAGCCGCTCCTCGGCACTCGCCTCCAAGGCGACGGGCTTCCCGATCGCCAAGGTCGCGGCGACGCTGGCGGTGGGCTACACGCTGGACGAAATCGACAACGACATCACGGGCGTCACGCCGGCGAGCTTCGAGCCGACGATCGACTATGTCGTGACCAAGATCCCGCGCTTCGCGTTCGAGAAGTTCAGGGGTTCGGAAGCGCTTCTTTCGACCGCGATGAAGTCGGTCGGCGAAGTGATGGCGATCGGCCGCAACATCCACGAAAGCCTGCAAAAGGCTCTGCGCGGGCTGGAGACGGGCCTCATCGGCTTCGATGGGGTGAAGGAGCTTTACGGCGCGCCCCGGGCCGAGATCGAGGCGGCGCTCGCTCGGCCGGCGCCGGACCGGCTGCTCGTCGCGGCCCAGGCGCTGCGCGAAGGCTTCACGGTCGCCGAGATCCACGCGATTACCAAATACGATCCCTGGTTCCTGGAGCGGATCAGCGAAATCATCGAGGCGGAGAATTCAGTCTGTACAGACGGGCTGCCGAACGATGCGGCGGGGCTGCGGCGGCTTAAGGCGATGGGCTTTTCCGACCGCCGCCTCGCCGAACTCGCCGTCCGCGGCGCCCGCATACCGGGCGGCATCGGCAAGGTGACGGCGCGCGGGCACGGCCTCATCCACGATGCCGTCAAGGCGATGATGGGCGCCACCACCGAGGATGAGGTGAGGGCGCTGCGCCACAAGCTCGGCGTGCGCCCGGTCTTCAAGCGCATCGACACGGTCGCGGCCGAGTTCGAAGCCAAGACGCCCTACATGTATTCGACCTACGAGGCGCCGAGCTTCGGAGAACCGGAGGACGAGAGCAATCCGTCGGACCGGAGGAAGGTCGTGATCCTGGGCGGCGGTCCGAACCGGATCGGCCAGGGGATCGAGTTCGATTATTGCTGCTGCCACGCCTGCTACGCGCTGGCGGAGGCTGGCTTTGAGACGATCATGGTCAATTGCAATCCGGAGACCGTCTCGACCGATTACGACACCTCGGACCGCCTCTATTTCGAGCCGCTCACCGTCGAGGACGTGCTCGAGATCCTTCATGTCGAGAAGCAGAAGGGCGAACTGGTCGGAGTCATCGTCCAGTTCGGCGGGCAGACGCCGCTGAAGCTCGCCGCCGCGCTGGAAAAGGAGGGCATTCCGATCCTCGGCACCTCGCCCGATGCGATCGACCTGGCCGAGGACCGGGAGCGCTTCGCGGCGCTCGTCGACAAGCTCGGCCTTCGCCAGCCGGAGAACGGCATGGCGCGGAGCCGCGAGGAGGCGATCGCGGTGGCCGAGCGGATCGGCTATCCAGTGCTCACCCGCCCCTCCTACGTCCTCGGCGGTCGCGCGATGGAGATCGTCGACGGGCCGGCCCAACTCGACGACTATATCGTCACCGCCGTCCAGGTCTCAGGCGACAGCCCGGTCCTCATCGACCAGTATCTGCGCGACGCGATCGAAGTCGACGTCGATGCGATCTCCGACGGCACTGACGTCTGCATCGCTGGCGTCATGCAGCATATCGAGGAAGCGGGCGTCCATTCCGGCGACAGCGCCTGCTCTTTGCCGCCCTACAGCCTGCAGCCCGACATCATCGCCGAGATCGAGCGGCAAACCCGCGCGCTGGCCATGGGCCTCGGCGTCGTCGGCCTGATGAACGTCCAGTTCGCGGTCAAGGACAGGCTCGTCTACCTCATCGAGGTCAACCCCCGCGCCAGCCGCACCGTGCCCTTCGTCGCGAAGGCGATCGGGACGCCCATCGCCAAGATCGCAGCGCGGGTGATGGCGGGCGAGCCGCTGATGAAGTTCCTCCCCATCCACCGCGACATCCCTCATGTCTGCGTGAAGGAGGCCGTCTTTCCGTTCGCCCGCTTCCCGGGCGTCGATCCCGTCCTCTCTCCGGAGATGAAGTCGACCGGCGAAGTCATGGGAATTGCGGACAATTTCGAGATCGCATTCCTCAAATCCCAGCAGGGCGCCGGGATCGAGCTTCCGGCTGGCGGCACCGTCTTCGTGTCGGTCAAGAACAGCGACAAGGCGGTGATCACGCCCGCGGTGCGCGCCATCGTCGAGCTCGGCTTCAAGGTCGTCGCGACCGGCGGGACGGCCGATCATCTCGCCGCCGAGGGAATCGACGTCGAGCGCGTGAACAAGGTGGCGCAGGGGCGGCCGCACATCGTCGACAAGATCAAGGACGGCGGGATCGACCTCATCTTCAACACGACGGAAGGCTGGCAGAGCCACCGCGACTCGGCGTCGCTGCGCGCCTCGGCGCTCATGTCGCGCGTCCCTTATTTCACCACGGCGGCGGCGAGCGCGGCGGTGGTGAGGGCGATCGGCGCGGCCCGGGACCGCAACCTTGAAGTTCGCTCCCTCCAGGACTATTATTCCGTTTCGAGAGCGTAATCCCGAAAATTTGCTCTGAGCGAGGCCGTCTTTCCAGGGAAGGGCGGCCCGAAGCAGGTTCACGAAAGGCTGAAGAGAATGGCGACCGTCGACAAGATGCCGATGCTGGCCGAGGGCTATGAAAGGCTGCAGAAGGAAGTGCGGCAGCTCAAGATGTTCGAGCGTCCCTCGATCATCGATGCGATCGAGGAAGCGCGGGGACACGGCGACCTTTCCGAGAATGCCGAATATCACGCCGCGAAAGAGCGCCAGGGCCAGGTCGAGGCGCAGATCGCCGATATCGAGGACCGCCTTTCCCGCGCTCAGGTCATCGATCCGACGACGCTTTCGGGCGACAAGGTGGTCTTCGGCGCGACCGTCCACCTCCGCGACGAGCACGACAAGCCGGTGAAATACCAGATCGTCGGCGAGCATGAGGCGGACGCCAAGGTCGGACGCATCAGCTACAATTCGCCGCTCGGCCGGGCTCTCATCGGCCGCAACGTCGGCGACGAGGTGGAATTCTCGGCGCCGTCCGGCGACAAATATTTCGAGATCGCGAAAGTCGAGTTCATCTGAGCCGATGAGGCCGCCCGAGGATTGGCGCCGGGCGCGGGTGACCCTCGCCATCGCAGGCGCGACTGCGGCCGCCTTTCTGCTCGTGGCGCTCATGGGCGCCGGCGAGCGCGCGATCATGTGGGGCGGCTTCTTCCCGCACCGCTTCGGCTCGGATGTCTATGCTCCCGGCGCGCCCGTCTGGCTGACGCCGCTCACCGCGACCCTGCTCCACGCGGGCCTGCTCCACCTTCTCTTCAACCTGCTGATCTTCGTCTTCTGCGGACGCTCGACCGAGAATGTGCTCGGGCCCGCGAGCATCGCCATCCTCTACGTCGTCGGTGCCTTCGCGGCGGCGGGCGGCCAATATCTGATGAACCCGAACAGCACGAACCCTATGGTCGGGGCGAGCGGGGCGATCGCGGCGGTGATCGGGGCTTATTCGATGCTGTTCGGCCAGAACAAGGTGAAGGTCGCGAACCCGACGCTCGCTTTGTGGCTGAACGCGCTCTGGCTGCTCGCCGGCTGGATCGCTCTCAACGCCGTGATGGGCCTTACCATGCAGCGCAGCGCCGACCTCAGCATCGCGGTCGGCGCCCATATCGGCGGGTTCGTGGCGGGGCTGTTGCTGGCCCGGCCTTTGCTCATGTTCCGGTATCGCAAGGCCTGAGCGCTCGGGTAGCTGGAGCCTAGGCCATGCACGTCATCCCGGCGAAGGCCGGGATCTCAGCGGGTGAAGGTCACGGAAGGCTGGGCAGCGCCTCAGCCGGGCGCGCTGCAGGAGCGGCGTTGCATTTCACCCCCTGAGATCCCGGCCTGCGCCGGGATGACGTGACTCGCGCGAATAACGTAGCCCGGCGTCACTCGCCGCTGCCGAGTTCCGGCTCGAGGAGGCGGTGGAGGTGGACGACGACGTACTTCATCTCGGCGTCGTCAACGGTGCGCTGGGCGTTGCCGCGCCAGGCCTCCAGCGCGCTGGCATAATCCGGAAACAGGCCGACCACGTCGACCGTGTCCATGTCGAAGTCCAGGCCCTGCGGGTCCTTGACCCGGCCGCCGAAGACGAGGTGCAATTTGCTCATGGGCTTCGCTTTAATGGGTGCTGCCGGAGGCGCAAGGTGCGCTTGGTGGAGAAGTGATGAACGGTTCACCCGCACTCACGTCATTGCGAGCGGAGCGAAGCAATCCAGGCGGCCTCTGAGCGGGGCTCAGCCGTCCGCTGGATTGCTTCGTCGCTGCGCTCCTCGCAATGACGCCGAGGGGGTGATCGGCCTGGTTTTAGCTGTTGCCGCCGCCGCTGTTGCCGCCGCCTGAGTTCGAGCCGCCATCGCTGCTGCTGCCGCTCGCAGCGCTCGTCACGGCGCCGATCACCGCTTCGCCGACGCGGGTCGCGGCGGTTTCGCTGATCTCCTCGACCTGCTGGCGGCCGGCTTCGGCGGCGGTGCGGGCGGCTTCGCGGGCCGCGTCGTTGATCTTGCCGCCGACGCCGCCCAGGAGCTGCGTCTCGCGGTCCGTGCGGGGGAGAAGCGCGCCGAGCAGGGCGCCGACCGCGAGGCCGCCCGCGACCGCCGCCATCGGGTTGGCGCTGATCTGCCTGCCCGCCGTTTCCGTGGCCCGCGACGCGCGTTCGCGCACGCCCGAGAAGCTCTCGGTCGTCCTGGCGCGGGTGGATTCATACGCCTCGGCGGCGCGGCTCTTCTGGCGACCGTTGCCCTTGTCGTGCTCGGCTCCGGTGCCGGTGGTCTGTGTCCTGGTGTCGCTCATCTCAATTCACTCCTTTACCGAGCGACGCCGTGATGACCGGGGCCGCCGCATTGTAGTTTTCATTGTCGGTTTCGACGGCGGTGACGATCCGCCCGTCATCCTCGTCGCCGCTCGAGAAGACCTTGCTGACCGCGCGGCCGAGCGGCTTTCTCGCCAGGAACAGGAAGGCGGCGCCGACCGCGAGCGAGACCGCGCCCGGCCGCTGCTTCACCGCATCCATCGCCCCTTCGGCGAGGTCGTTGCTCTTCTCCTTGACGCCGTCCCACGCTTCGTTGGCGAGCGTCTTGGGGTGGAGGCGCTGCTGGAGCGCGACCAGGGTGGAATCGAGCCGCCGCCGCGCCGCTTCGGCGTCCCGCTTCGCCGCTTCGATCGTTTCGGCGTTCACTGGATCAACTCTCCGCGTTCGAGCGCGGCGCGCTCCTCCTCATCGCCCGAAAGCGCCGCGAGGCCGGCGAGTCCCTTCTTGAGCAGGAAGAAGGCGGCCACGGCCATGACGAGAACGACCGCGAGGGTCGCGGCGAGCGGCCCGATCAGTGTCGCGAGCGCCATGATCAGGCCGACGACGAGGCCGATCCCCGCGAGCAGGGCGATGACGCCCGCCGCGGCGACCAGGATGAGCCCGCTCTTCGCCCGGGCCGAGCGGCGGAGGGCAATCTGCTTGTAGAGATTGACCTCCGTCCGCGCGACCTCGCGGCCCTCGTCGATCAGCTTGCCGACGAGGTCCGCGATGCTTTCTTCCTGGGGGTTCCGCAGCGGCGCGTCCAAGGGCTCAGGCCCTGTTGCCCGCCGCGGTGCCGCCCGACGAACCGCCGCCGGCCGAACCGCCTGACGATCCGTTGCCGCCGTCGCCGCCCTCAAGGCCGCTCTTGACGAGCCGCACGAGCACGAAGCCGAGCAAAGCCGCGGTGCCGACCGTGACGGCCGGGCTCTTGCGCACGATGGTGCGGGTGCCTTCGATCAGATCCTCGAGGCTCTTTTCGCGCAGGTTCCCGGACAGGCCCTGGACGGCGTCGCCGGCCTTGTGGGCATACTCGCCATATTGGTCGCCGAGGCGATCGTCGATCGAGCGGGCGGCGTCGTGGATGATCTCGGCGATGTCGTCGAGGAGCTGCGTCGTGCGGTCCTTGCCGCCTTCGGCATAGCCGCGCGCCTTTTCGGTCGCCTGATCGCGCAGGCCGTAAACCTGGTCGCGGACCTGGGCGACGATCTTGTCGGCGCCGAGGCCGCCGGCGCCGCCCGAACCGCCGCTGCTGCCGGATGAACCGGAGCCGCTGCCCTTGCCGACGATGCTGCCGCCGCCCGAGCTGCCGGCGCTGCCGCCGCCCGAGCCGCTGGTGCCGCCGCCGCCGCCGCCGGTGTCGGTCTTGGACGCGCCGGCGATCACCGTGTCGGTGCCTTCGGGAAGGTCTTGTTGGGGCATGATCGTGTCTCCGTAAGCTGACAGGGAATTTGTTTCGCGGCCACTCAACACACGCGCCCGGCGTTGCGTTCCGGCCCTCCGGGAAAGTTGCGTCCGGAGCACCGGGCCGATAAGCCGCCCGCGCAATCCGCAAGATAGTTCATGACGAGGCCGTAACAAGATGACCGCCATTATCGACGTCCACGCCCGCCAGATCCTCGACAGCCGCGGCAACCCGACGGTTGAAGTCGAGATCCTTCTGGAAGACGGCTCCTCCGGCCGCGCCGCCGTGCCTTCGGGTGCATCGACGGGCGCCCACGAGGCGGTGGAAAAGAGGGACGGCGACAAAGGGCGATGGGGCGGCAAGGGCGTCAGCCAGGCGGTCGAAGCGGTGCGCGGCGAGATCGCCGAAGCGGTGGCCGGCATGGATGCCGAGGACCAGTCCGAGATCGACGCCCTGCTGATCGACCTCGACGGCACGCACAACAAGCACCGGCTCGGCGCCAATGCGATCCTCGGCGTCAGCCTCGCCGTCGCCAAGGCGGCGGCGGATGCGCGGGGCCTGCCGCTCTACCGCTATGTCGGCGGCGTCTCGGCGCACCTCCTGCCGGTGCCGATGATGAACATCGTGAACGGCGGCGAACATGCCGACAATCCGATCGACTTTCAGGAATTCATGGTCATGCCGGTGGGCGCGGAGAGCCTGTCGGAGGCGGTGCGCTGCGGTTCGGAAATCTTCCACACGCTGAAGAAGCGCCTCCACGACGCCGGCCACTCGACCGGCATCGGCGACGAAGGGGGCTTCGCGCCGAACCTCGCTTCGACGCGCGATGCGCTCGATTTCATCATGAAGTCGGTCGAGGAAGCGGGCTACACGCCGGGCGGCGACGTCGTGCTCGCGCTCGATTGCGCGGCGACCGAATATTACCGGGACGGCGCCTACCGGATGGAAGGGGAGGGGCGCACCTTCTCGTCCGAGGAGATGGTGCAATTCCTCGCCGATCTCGCCCGCGACTATCCGATCTCCTCGATCGAGGACGGCATGGCGGAGGACGATTGGGACGGCTGGAAGATGCTGACCGATGCGATCGGCGAGCGCGTCCAGCTCGTCGGCGACGACCTGTTCGTCACCAACCCCAAGCGCCTCGTCAAAGGCATCGAAGGGGGCATCGCCAATTCGATCCTGATCAAGGTCAACCAGATCGGGACGCTCACGGAGACGCTGGAAGCCGTCGAGACCGCCCACCGCGCCCGCTACACCAGCGTCATGTCGCACCGCTCGGGCGAGACGGAGGACACCACCATCGCCGACCTCGCCGTCGCGACCAGCTGCGGCCAGATCAAGACCGGCTCCCTCGCCCGCACCGACCGCCTCGCCAAGTACAACCAACTCATCCGCATCGAGGAAGAGCTGGGGACGAGCGCGCGCTATGCAGGCAAGGGAATCTTCGCCAGACTGACGGAGTGACCCCTCGTCCCTTCATCGGCATGGCGCTGCTCCTGCTGCTCGCCGGCATTTCCGCCGAACCGGCACAGGCGCGGCCGCGGTGTGACGAGGGGACGGCGCGGCGGGCGACGATCACCCAAGTCGTCCGCGACTACGAACGGTGGCGCGGCCGCTGCGTCGCGATCCGCGGCGTGAGCGACGGCACGATGCTCGTGACCGGAGTAGAGGCCTATCGCCGGGCGCGGCGGCTGAACGGCGCGGAGGCGGCGGAGAAGGATCCCGGAGATTCCCAGCGGATTGGACTGCACGGCCCGCGCCTGCAGCGGCGCGTTCCGCCGGGGCGGTTGCGCGAAGTGACCGCCTACGGCGTGGTCAGCAGCTGCTACGACGATTATGCGGAAGCGGAGGTCGCGGCGCAGGACGCTTCGTTCACCCTCCTCGGCTATTGCAGCCGCGCCGAAGGTCCGCTCATTCACCTTCGCGATCTGGAGGTCGGCCGGCCCGTCCGCGGGCGCGTTGAAACAGGTTCGCGCGGCATTTCGGCGCTAATCTGATTCATCCTGTCGAATATCCGCGGCGAGGCCTTGATTCTCCGGCCTTTTCCTGATTCTGTGACAATCGATGGCGGGGGTACGAAATCCACTTTCTTTGATCAGGCGGGCGGCGCTTCCGGCGGCGGCCTTTCTCATCATCGCGAACTTCGCCGGCTATGCCGTCGTCGGCGACAATGGCGTGCTTTCGTGGGGCGATTACCGGCGCGAGAAAGCGGAGCGCGCAGTGGTGCTCGCCGCGCTCGAGCAGGAAAAGGCACGGCTCGCCCAGCGCGCCCAGCTCCTCGATCCGACCAACGCCGATCCGGATCTCGCCGACGAGCTGGTCCGCCGCGATCTGGGCTACGTCCGCCCCGACGAAGTGATCATCCGCACGGACCCCGCGCCCAAGCGCTGAGCGCGCTTCAGCACACCGCCGTCATTGCGAGCGGAGCGAAGCAATCCAGCGGGCGGCTGTCCAGGTCTCCGAAGCCGACTGGATTGCTTCGTCGCTGCGCTCCTCGCAATGACGGCGGTGACGCTACGTCGCGCTTACCGGCACAAGTTGCACCGCACTGCGTTTGCCGCCATAGAACCGCCGAAATCGGAACCCCGGAAGGACACCAGCACGCCGTGGCAAGGGCAGCATCGCCGAAACGCGCATCCGCCGACGCATCCGCCGACAGGGACGCTCCGCCTCAAACCCCGAACCGCGAACGGCCGCAGCAGCCGGGCCGCTACGAAGCGAGCCGCGAGGAGCTGCTCGAATTCTACCGCCAGATGCTGCTCATCCGCCGCTTCGAGGAGCGCGCCGGGCAGCTTTACGGCCTCGGCCTGATCGGCGGCTTCTGCCACCTCTATATCGGCCAGGAAGCGGTCGCCGTCGGCCTCCAGTCGGCGATGAAGCCGGGCCACGACAGCGTCATCACCGGATACCGCGACCACGGCCACATGCTCGCCTACGGCATCGATCCGCGCGTCATCATGGCCGAGCTCACCGGCCGCGCCGCGGGCATATCCAAGGGCAAGGGCGGCTCGATGCACATGTTCAGCGTCGAGCATAAGTTCTACGGCGGCCACGGCATCGTCGGCGCGCAGGTGAGCCTCGGCACCGGCCTCGCCTTCAAGCACAAGTATAGCGGCGACGGCGGCGTCTGCCTTGCCTATTTCGGCGACGGCGCGGCCAACCAGGGCCAGGTCTACGAAAGCTTCAACATGGCCCAGCTCTGGGCCCTGCCGATCATCTACGTGATCGAGAACAACCAATATGCCATGGGCACGAGCGTCAACCGCGCCTCGGCCGAAGACCAGCTCTACAAGCGCGGCGACAGCTTCCGCATTCCCGGCCTCCAGATCGACGGCATGGACGTGCTCGCGGTGCGCGCCGCGGCCGAGACGGCGATGGAGTGGGTGCGCGGCGGCAAGGGCCCGATCCTGCTCGAGCTCAAGACCTACCGCTATCGAGGCCATTCCATGTCGGACCCTGCCAAGTACCGCTCCCGCGAGGAGGTGCAGTCCGTCCGCGACAAGTCCGATCCGATCGAGGCGGTGAAGCGCGAACTCGCCGCCATGGGCGTCAGCGAGGCCGATCTCAAGGCGACCGACGCCGAGATCAAGCGGATCGTCGTCGAAGCCGCGGACTTCGCCGAACAATCGCCGGAGCCCGACGCGTCCGAACTCTACACCGACGTCCTGGTCGAGACCTACTGACGTGGATGACGTCATTGCGAGCGGAGCGAAGCAATCCAGCGCTGCGCATGGCGAGGACTCAGGACTGGATTGCTTCGTCGCTGCGCTCCTCGCAATGACGGCCTACTCGAACTAGATGGTCCGCCGATGCCGATAGAACTCAAGATGCCCGCCCTTTCCCCGACGATGGAGGAAGGCACGCTCGCCAAATGGCTGGTCAAGGAGGGCGACACCGTCTCCTCGGGCACCATCCTCGCCGAAATCGAGACCGACAAGGCGACGATGGAGTTCGAATCGATCGATGAAGGCGTGGTCGCGAAGATCCTCGTTCCCGAAGGCACGGACGAAGTGAAGGTCGGCACCGTCATCGCGATCCTCTCCGCCGAGGGCGAAGCGGCGGCGGACGGAGTCGCGGGCGGCGCGCATGAAGTCGCCGCCACGCCGGACGAGAACGGCCAGGCTATCGCCGCCTCGCCCGCGGAGGAAGCGCAGGCGCAGCAGGCGACGGTGAACGCGCGGCCCGTGGAAGGGCAGGAGCCCGCCAGCCTCGCGGTGGAACCGGAAGTGCCTGAAGGCACCGAGACCGTCCGCCAGACGGTGCGCGAGGCGCTTCGCGACGCCATGGCCGAGGAGATGCGGACCGACGACCGCGTCTTCGTGATGGGCGAGGAAGTCGCGGAATATCAGGGCGCCTACAAGGTGACGCAGGGCCTCCTGGACGAGTTCGGCCCGCGCCGCGTCATCGACACGCCGATCACCGAATACGGCTTCGCCGGCGTCGGCACCGGCGCGGCGATGGGCGGTCTCCGCCCCATCATCGAGTTCATGACCTTCAACTTCGCGATGCAGGCGATCGACCACATCATCAATTCGGCCGCCAAGACCAACTACATGTCCGGCGGCCAGATGCGCTGTCCGATCGTGTTCCGCGGGCCGAACGGCGCGGCGAGCCGCGTCGGCGCGCAGCACAGCCAGAATTACGGGCCCTGGTACGCCAGCGTGCCAGGCCTGATCGTCATTTGTCCCTATACGGCGGCCGACGCCAAGGGGCTCCTCAAGGCAGCCATCCGCTCCGAAGACCCCGTCGTCTTCCTCGAGAACGAGCTTCTCTACGGCCAGAGCTTCGAAGTGCCAAAGCTCGACGATTACGTGCTTCCGATCGGCAAGGCCCGGGTGGCGCGCGAAGGCACGGACGTGACGTTGGTCAGCTACTCGATCGGGGTCGGCGTCGCGCTCGATGCGGCGACGAAGCTCGCCGAAGAAGGCATCGAGGCGGAAGTCATCGACCTTCGCACCCTGCGCCCGCTCGATAAGCAGACGGTGCTCGGGTCGCTCGCCAAGACCAACCGCATGGTGTGCGTCGAGGAAGGCTGGCCGACCTGCTCCATCTCGTCGGAGTTGATGGCGGTGGCGATGGAGGAAGGCTTCGACGACCTCGACGCGCCGGTGCTGCGCGTCACCGACGAGGACGTTCCGCTTCCCTATGCGGCCAACCTCGAGAAGCTCGCGCTGATCAAGGTCGACGACGTCGTCCAGGCCGCCCGCAAGGTCTGCTACCGCTGAGATCGCGAGAAGGCGCAGGGCAGCGCTCGTCATCCCGGCGAAGGCCGGGATCTCAGGGGGTGAAGAGCGCAGGCGGAACTGCAGCGCTCCAGGGTCTCGGACGGACGGCGGTGTCTTCTTGTCCTGAGATCCCGGCCTTCGCCGGGATGACGTGCCGGCCATGATCCCCCTGGACCCCGATCGCACCCTCGCACTCGCCTACGTCCCCGCGCGGCACCGCCCCGCCGTCGAAGCGTTGTGGCGGCTGGATGCGGCGCTGGCGTCCGTGCTTTCCACCGGCAAGGAGCCGCTGATCAGCCAGATCCGCCTCGCCTGGTGGCGCGAGGCGCTGGAGAAGCTGGACAGCGAAGCCGCGCCGAGCGAGCCGGTGCTGCGGGCGCTTGCAGCCCATGTGGTGCCGGCCGGCGTCAGCGGCGCGGAACTCTCGGCCATGGAGGCGGGTTGGGCGGTGCTGCTGTCCGCCGAACCGCTCAGCGAGGCCGACCTCGCGCTCTATGCTTCCGCGCGCGGCGGCCTCCTCTTCCGTTACACGGCGCACCTGCTCGGCGAGCCGTCACCTGAGCCCGCCGTCGAGGCGGGAGGAGGGGCCTGGGCGCTGATCGATCTCGCCCGCCACAGCACCGACGCGCCCGATGCCGAGGCCGCGGCCGCCGCCGCCCGCGCCGCGCCGCCCGCTCGCTGGCCGGCGCGCCTGCGCCCGCTCGGAATGCTCGCCGCGCTTGCCCGCCGCGACGCCGATCCGGAGCGCGCGCGCTGGGAGCCGCAGGGGGCGCCGCGCCGGATGCTGCGCATGCTCCGGCACCGCCTCACCGGAATTTAACTCCATTTCGGACCTATGATTTCCTCCGTTTCGGAGGCGGATTATTCTTGGGCCCGAACGGGAGTAGGGCGATGCTTCGTTACCTCGCGGGCGCCGGATCGGCGATGCTGCTGATCCTGGCGGGCTTCTTCATCTGGCGCATCCAGGCGCAGCCGGAGCGAAGCGTCCCGGCGCCGCCGCCCGAGGTCGAGCAGGCCGAGGATGAGGGGGAGGAGGATGAAGCGCCGTCCGGCAAGGCGCGCCGCCCCAGCCGCCCGCCCGAAGCCTCGGCCAAGAGCAAGGAAGAGCGCCGCTTCGACCGCGCCGACAAGAACAATGACGGCCGGATCGAGCGCGAGGAGCTGCTCCAGCCGCGCCGAAAGGCATATGCCCGGCTCGACACCAACCGGAACGGCTCGCTCAGCTTCGAGGAATGGGCGGTGAAGAGCATCGAGAAGTTCGCCGGCGCCGACGCGAACCGCGACGGGATCCTGACGCGGCAGGAATATGCGACCACGGCGCCGCGTCCCAAGGCGGCGCCGAAGCAGAAGAATTGCGCCTGCTGAGGGCTGGGAACGAGGCGGTACTTCGGGCCAGGGCGCTGCGGCGCTCGATGTCGCCGCCCGAGGCGAAGCTTTGGAGTTTGCTGCGGGGACGTCTGGACGGGTTCAAGTTTCGGCATCAGCATCCTGCAGGTCGGTACACGCTGGACTTCTATTGCGCGGCTGTGCGGCTGGGGATCGAACTGGATGGGTCCAGCCACGACATGGGCGACAATCCGGCGCGGGACGAGCGGCGGGATGCGTGGCTCCTGAAGCAAGGGATTCGCATCATCCGCTTTGCCGCCCGAGACGTGATGCACGATCCGGAATCCGTGGTGACCGCAATCTGCCAGGCGGCGGCCGCTCATCCTCCCCATCGCAAGATGGGGAGGGGGACCACCCGAAGGGTGGTGGAGGGGTAGGTGGCTCGGCATTCGAGGTTTCAAGCTAATGCCTCTGAGTCTTCTGCCCTCTACCCCTCCACCATGCTTCGCATGGTCCCCCTCCCCATGCTTTGCATGGGGAGGATGCTGCTGCGATGCCTCACGCCGCGGCGCCCTGCCACTCCGCCAGCGCGGCGCGGGCGCGCGACGTGTAGAGGAGCTTCCGGTCCGCTTTCTTCGAGCGGCCCTCGATCGGGGGAAAGAGGCCGAAATTGACGTTCATCGGCTGGTAGGCGGACGCGTCCGCGCCGCCCGTAATGTGGCCGAGGAGGGCGCCGAGGGCGGTCTCGACGGGCGGCGGCGCCAGCGTCTCGCCCTTCAATTCGGCCGCGGCGAAGCGTCCGGCGAGGAGGCCGACGGCCGAGGATTCGACATAGCCTTCGCAGCCGGTGATCTGGCCGGCGAAGCGGATGTGCGGCGCGGTCTTGAGGCGCAGCGCGGGGTCGAGGAGCTGCGGCGAATTGATGAAGGTGTTGCGGTGGAGGCCGCCGAGGCGCGCGAACTCGGCCTTTTCCAGCCCCGGGATGGTGCGGAACAGGCGCACCTGCTCGGCATGTTTGAGCTTCGTCTGGAAGCCGACCATGTTCCACAGTGTGCCGAGCGCGTTGTCCTGGCGGAGCTGGACGACCGCATAGGGCCAGCGGCCCGTGCGGGGATCGTCGAGGCCGACCGGCTTCATCGGGCCATAGCGCAGGGTGTCGACGCCGCGCGACGCCGCCACTTCGATCGGCATGCAGCCTTCGAAATAGGGCGTGTCCTTTTCCCATTCCTTGAACTCGGTCTTCTCGCCGTCGAGCAGGCCCTGGTGGAAGGCGAGATACTGCTCCCGGTTCATCGGGCAGTTGATGTAGTCCTTGGTCTCGCCCTTGTCCCAGCGCGAGGCCATCCAGCAGACGTCCATGTCGATCGTCTCGCGGTAGACGATGGGCGCGATCGCATCGAAGAAGGCGAGGGCGTCGGCGCCGGTCGCCGCGCCGATCGATTCGGCGAGCTTCATCGCGGTGAGCGGGCCGGTCGCGACGATGGTGAGGCCGGAAGACGGGAGGGCGTCCACCCGCTCGCGAACGATCTCGACGTTGGGGTGGGCGGAGAGCCGCTCGGTCACTTCCGCCGCGAAGCCCTCGCGGTCGACGGCCAGCGCGGAGCCGGCCGGCACCTTGTGCCGGTCCGCCGCCGACATGATCAGCGAGCCCAGCGCCCGCATCTCGGCGTGGAGCAGACCCACGGCGTTGCGCTCCGCATCGTCCGATCGGAAGCTGTTCGAGCAGACCAGCTCGGCGAGCGAGTCGGTGTGGTGCGCCGGCGTCATCTCGCCGGTGCCCCGGAGTTCCGAGACACGCACCTTCACCCCCGCTTCGGCGAGCTGCCAGGCGGCTTCGGATCCGGCGAGCCCGCCGCCGACGATATGGACCTGATATGTCATGCCCACGTCATTGCGAGGAGCGGAGCGACGAAGCAATCCAGTTCATCGTTCGAGCGCCGCTGGATTGCTTCGCTTCGCTCGCAATGACGGTGGTGAACGACTATTGCGGTGCCGATGAAGATCTTCACCATCGGCTATGAAGGCGCGACGCAACCCGAGCTTATCGCGGCGCTGACCGCCGCGGGCGTCGAGCGGCTGATCGACGTGCGGGCGGTGCCCTTGTCGCGCAAGCCGGGCTTTTCGAAGAACATCCTCGCCGCGGGGCTGCGCGAAGCCAGGATCGACTATGTGCATTTGAAGGCGCTCGGCACGCCGCCGGCGGGGCGGGAGGCGGCGCGCAAGGGCAAGGCGGACGTGCTTGCCGCGGTTTACGCGGAGCAGCTCGAGACGCCGGAGGCCGGGGTGCAGTCGGCGCAGCTTCTGGAGCTGGCGGGGGAGAAGGTGTCGGCCTTGCTCTGCTTCGAGCGCGATCCGGGCATGTGCCACCGTACGCTGCTGCGGGAGAGCGTGATGGCGGACTGGGAAGTGGTGGATTTGGCGCCTTGAATCCTCCCCCTCGATAGATGGGGAGGGGGACCACCCGAATGGTGGTGGAGGGGTAGAGTGCGCAGGCCGCTGCCGCCGCGCGCCAGGTACTCGGAAGCGGTGCCTTCTACCCCTCCACCATGCTTCGCATGGTCCCCCTCCCCATGCTTTGCATGGGGAGGATGAAGCGAGGCTCAGCCGTCCTCGCCTTCGCCTTCCTGGCTGTCGGGGAGGGTGTGGGGGCCGGTGCCGTCGTCGAGCTGGACCTGGTCGGCGGGCTCGGACTCCGCGTCCGCGGCCAGTTCTTCGGCGATCAGTTCTTCCGCCTCGTTCTCGGGCTCTTCGTCCTCGTCGATGCGCGCGGCGGAGACGACATGTTCGCCCGGCGCGACGTCGAACAGTCGAACGCCGGCGGAGCCGCGGCCGATGACGCGGGTGTCGCCGACCGACATCCGGATGAGCTTTGCCTGGTTGGTGACCAGCATGAGCTGCTCGCCATTATGGGCCGGGAAGCTCGCCACCACGGGGCCGTTGCGATCGAGATTGCCGATGTTGGTGATGCCCTGGCCGCCGCGGCCGATCTGGCGATATTCATAGGCGGACGAGCGCTTGCCGTAGCCGTTGGCGCAGACGGTGAGGATGAACTCCTCGGCCGCGCGGAATTCCTCGAACCGTTCGTCGTCCATCTCACGCGGCGGGGGCGGCGGCGCATCGTCACTCCGCTCGCGCCAGGGCGCGTGACGGAGATAGTCGTCGCGCTCTTCGGTCCCGGCGCGGAACGCCTTGAGGATCGACAGGGAGATGACCTCGTCGCCGTCCTGCAGGCGGGCGCCGCGAACGCCGGCGGCCGTGCGGCTCTGGAATTCGCGGACATCCGTCGCGGCGAAGCGGATCGCCTTGCCGCATCTGGTGGCAAGAAGAACGTCGTCTCCTTCGGTGAGCAAGCTGACGCCGATCAAGCGATCGGTCGTGTCCTCGGAATCCTCGCTCTCGCCGAACCGCATCGCGATCTTGCCCGCGGTCGGCACGCGGGTGAAAGCATCCATGCTGTTGCGGCGCACGATGCCCTTGGCGGTCGCGAACATGATGTGCAGATTCTTCCACTCATCCTCGTCCTCCGGCAGCGGCAGGACCGTGGAGATCGTCTCACCGTCCGCCAGCGGCAGGAGGTTCACCATCGGGCGGCCGCGGGCCTGCGGCGCGCCTTCGGGGAGGCGCCAGACCTTGAGGCGGTAGACCTTGCCGTGCGTCGAGAAGAAGAGAACCGGCGTGTGGGTGGAGGTCACGAACAGGTTGGTGACCGCATCCTCGTCCTTGGTCGCCATGCCGGCGCGGCCCTTGCCGCCGCGGCGCTGGGCCCGGAACGTGTCGAGCGGGGTGCGCTTGATGTAGCCCCCGAGCGTGACCGTCACGACCATGTCCTCGCGCTCGATCAGGTCCTCGTCGTCGATGCCGTCCCAGGCCGGCGCGATCTCGCTGACTCGGGGCGTCGAGAAGGCGGCGTCGATTTCGTCGAACTCGGCGCGCATGACGTCGAAGAGGCGGACCCGGTTGCCGAGGATTTCGAGCAGCTCGCCGATCGCGACGGCGAGCTGTTCGAGTTCGCCGGCGATTTCGTCGCGCCCCAGGCCGGTCAGGCGGTGGAGGCGGAGCTCCAGGATGGCGCGGACCTGCGCGTCGGAGAGGCTGTACGTGTCGCCTTCGACTTCATGCTCCACCGCTTCGACGAGGCGAATGTAGGGCGCGATCTCGGCGACGGGCCATTGGCGGGCGACGAGGGCGGCGCGCGCTTCGGCGGGCGAAGCGGAGGCGCGGATGATGCGGACGACTTCGTCGAGATTGGTGACGGCGATGACGAGGCCGAGCAAGATGTGGGCGCGGTCGCGGGCCTTGGCGAGTTCGAACTTGGCGCGCCGCGTGATCACTTCCTCGCGGAACTTGACGAAGCTTTCGATGATGTCGCGGAGGTTGAGCGTTTCCGGGCGGCCGCCGCGGATGGCGAGCATATTGGCCGGGAAGCTCGACTGGGCCGGCGTGTGGCGCCAGAGCTGGTTCAGCACGACTTCGGGAGTCGCGTCGCGCTTGAGTTCGATGACGACGCGTACGCCTTCACGGTTCGATTCGTCACGAATGTCCGAAACGCCTTCGATGCGCTTGTCCTTGGCGGCTTCGGCGATCTTCTCGACGAGGCCGTTCTTGCCGACCTGATAGGGCATGGAGGTGAGGACGATCGACGTGCGCTCGCCGCGGCCTTCCTCGATCTTGTGACGGGCGCGCATGATGATCGAGCCGCGGCCGGTGTGATAGGCCGAGCGGGCGCCGGCCTGGCCGAGGATGAGCGGCGCGGTCGGGAAGTCCGGCCCGGGGATGATCTCGATGAGCTGCTCGATCGTGATCGCAGGGTTTTCGATATAGGCGATGCAGGCGCGGATGACTTCGCCGAGATTGTGCGGCGGGATGTTGGTCGCCATGCCGACCGCAATGCCGCCGGCGCCGTTGACGAGCAGGTTCGGAAAGCGCGCCGGGAGCACCGTCGGCTCCATGCGCGAGCCGTCATAGTTCGGCGTGAAGTCGGCCGTGTCCTTGTCGAGATCGTCTAGGAGGGTCGTCGCCACGCGGGCGAGGCGGGCTTCGGTGTAGCGCATGGAGGCCGGGGGATCGGGGTCCATCGATCCGAAATTGCCCTGGCCGTCGATCAGCGGCACGCGCATCGACCAGTCCTGGGTCATCCGGGCGAGCGCGTCGTAGATCGCGCTGTCGCCGTGCGGGTGGTAATTGCCCATGACGTCGCCGACGATCTTGGCGGACTTGCGGTACGGGCGGCCGGGAAGGAAGCCGCCTTCCTGGCAGGCGAAGAGGATGCGGCGGTGGACGGGCTTCAGGCCGTCGCGCACGTCCGGCAGCGCGCGGCTGACGATCACCGACATCGCATAATCGAGATAGGAGGTCTTCATCTCCTCGACGATGGAGATGGGCGAGATGTCGTCGGTGTCGATGGTCGGCGGTGCGCTGGCCAAGTGTCAGATCCTGTCGTTTTTGCAAGTTGCCGGCGAGCCCCCGCGCGCCGGTGAAAGATGAGGCGGTGACCCTAGCGGATGGTTGCGGGGCGCGAAACCCCGCGCGCGTACGTGCGTACGCGTACGCGCGAGCCCGGGAAGCCTAGATAGTCACGTTCTGGAGAAGCGCCACCGGCCCTCGTCGCTGTTCGCAGCGTCGTAGCGGTAGCCGTCCTGGTCGAAGCCTTTCAGCGCCTCGGGATCGGAGAGGCGGTGCTCGCAGATGTAGCGCGCCATCGTCCCGCGGGCGCGCTTGGCGGCGAAGGTGTTGAAGCGCAGGCCCTGCGGCCCCTCCTCGCGGAAGTCGATCTCGATGACTCGGACGGCGGGATCGAGGTGGCGCCCGGCGGCGGTCCAATATTCCTTGCTGGCCAGGTTGATGACGACGCCGTCGCCCTGGGCGGCGAGGTCGTCCGCCAGCGTCCTTGCGATCCGGTCCTCCCAGAAGGCGTAGAGATCGCCTTTGCGCGGCGCCCAGCGGGTGCCCATCTCCAGCCGGTAGGGGCGGATCGAGTCGAGCGGGCGGAGCAGGCCGTAGAGGCCGGAGAGGATGCGCAGGTGATCCTGTGCGAAGAGGACCGCCTCCTCGTCAAGGCTGTGGACTTCGAAGCCGGCATAAACGTCGCCGGCGAAGGCGTAGAGGGCGGGGCGCTCGGGCAGCGCGGCGAACCCGCGGAAGCGCTCGGCGTTGAGTTCGGCGAGCCGGGGCGAGATGTGCATGAGGTCGCCCAGCTTCTTCTTCGAAAGCTTCGCCGCCGCCGCTGCGAGCGTCGCCGCCTCGGCCGCGAAGCGCGGGGCGGTCACGGGGAGGGGCGGGACCTCGCGCGCATAGTCGAGCGTCTTGGCGGGAGAGATGATCGCGATCATGGGATGGGCCCCGGTTAGAGGGCCCGGAGCGCGCCGTCAACGCAGCCGCCAAGCTGCGGAAAAAGCGCGCAATTCCGCGGTTTTCGGTTCAACAAGCGTTCACGGCGGGGCCGCTAGAAAGGCGCATCGATTGGCGCTAGGAGCCAAGGCGCTCATTCCCGCGCTTATTCCGGGCCGCACCCCCACAGGCGGCGGCCAAACAGGAGGCATCTCACATATGAAGTCGGTTTCCCGTCTTGCGCTCGGCGCGGCGCTCGCGATCGGCGCGTCCGGCGCCTTCCTCACCGCTCCGGCCGAGGCCCAGCGCACGCCGCGTTCCAATGCCCGCGCGGCGCCGGCCCCGGTGCAGCCCCAGGTCCCGGCGCTGAACCTGAGCGCAGGCGAGCGCGCGGCGCTCGTCGCCCTCCAGACCGCCGCCGCCGGGCCGGACCGCGCCGCGCAGGACGCCGCGCTCGCCGCCGCCCGCCCCGTGGTGCGCGGCGCCGACGCGCGCTTCGCCTACAGCACGCTCGTCGTGGCCATCGGCCGCCAGCGCAGCGACAACACGCTTCTGCTCGAAGGCCTGGACGGCCTGATCTCGAGCGGCCGCCTCAGCCAGACGGACCTCGTCAATTATCTGCGGGTCCAGCACCAGCTCGCCGGCGAGGCCAACCAGCGCCAGGTGGCCGACCGCGCGCTCGCCCGCCTCGTCGAGCTCGAGCCGAACAACCCGGACACCCAGGCTTCGCTCGCCCAGAGCCGGATCCGGGGTGGCCGGCTTGCCGAGGGCCTTCGTTCGCTGCAGGCGGCGATCCAGGCGAAGCAGGCGACCGGCCAGAAGGCGGACGAGGCATGGCACCGTTACGGCCTCGCCAATGCCTATACGTCGACCAACCCCGCGGTCCGCGCGATGGCGCCGGCCTTCGCCCGCGGGCTGGTCGCCGCCTATCCGACGCCGGTCAACTGGCGGGACGCGCTCACCATCCTTCGCGAGGTCGGCGCGTTCGACCCGGCGGCGCAGATGGACATCTGGCGCCTGGCCTTTGCCGCGGGCGCGCTCACCGGCGAGCGTGACTATGCGGAATTCGCGACGGCGCTGAACTCGGGCGGCCTTCCGGGCGAAGCCAAGGCGGTGCTCGACCAGGGCGTCGCTCGGCGGATGATCAACCCGGCCGAGGGCACCTTCCGCGCGCTCATCCAGACGACGGGCGCCCGCATCGCCGCCGACCGCGCCGAGCTCACCGCTTCGCAGCGCACCGCGCTGGCTGCGGCGACGGGCACGCCGGCGCTGCGCACCGGCGACGCGATGCTCGGCTACGGGCGCCACGCGGACGCGGTCGCCCTTTACCAGGCGGCGCTCCTCAAGGGCGGCATCGACGCCAACGTCGCCAACACCCGGCTCGGCATCGCTTATGCGCTCTCCGGCCAGCGCGCGCCGGCGGAAGCGGCGTTCCGCGCCGTCACCGGCCCGCGCTCCGAAATCGCGGCGATGTGGATGGTGTGGCTGGCGCAGCGCCCCGGCGCCTGAGTCCGTCGCCGCAACAGGAAGAGGGGCGTCGGCAGCCATGCCGGCGCCCTTTTTTCAAGCGAAAGGCGGGCAGGCGGCGGCGTCCCGATTTGCGACGGCGCCCAAATGGCCGCTTCCGGTCGCGGGCGGCGTCCGTTACTCGGATGTGGAAGGTCGGCTCAAGGGCCGCAGAGGAACAGCCAAGTGCGCTTCGACGACATGATCGCGACCGTCCTGGCGCAGCCCGCGCGCGGCGCCGCGGACAATGTCGCGCGCTGGCGCCAGCTCGTCGATCTCCTCGCCCAGCGCCGCGCCGCCGGCGCGGGCGAGACCGCCGAGCGCGCTTATTCATGGCTGGCGGACCACCGCGCCGAAGTGGGCCTGCTCGTGCGCCAGCAGGCGGCGCAGACCCTCGCCTGGCGCCGGATCGAGCCGCGCCTCCTTGCCTTTTTCGCAGGCGACCACCCGTCCGTCGCCCAGCCGCTCGTATCGACCTGCCGGCTCGACGCTTCCGAGTGGCTGGCCCTGCTGCCGTCGCTCAGCCCCACCGCGCGCGGGCTGCTGCGCCACCGCCGGGACCTCCCTGCCGAGGTCGAGCAGGCGCTGACCAGCTTCGGCAAGAGCGACTTCCAGCTCGGCTCTCCCGAAGGTTCGGCCGCCGCCGCCCCGGCCGCCCCGGAGCTCAGCCCCGGTGCCGAAAAAGGCGAAGTGCAGATCCGCGAGCTCGTCGCCCGGATCGAGGCCTATCGCCGCCAGAAGGAAGCGGCGCAGTCCGAGCCCTTCGTCCCCGAAGCGGAGGCCGAAGCGGAGCCGGTCGACGGCTTCCGCTGGGAATGCGGGCCGGACGGGATCATCCTCTGGGTCCACGGCGCGCCGCGCGGGCCGCTGGTCGGCCAAAGCATCGCGTCCATTGCCGAGCGCGGCCAGTTCGGAGTCGACGGCCAGGCCGCCGGCGCGTTCGAGAAGCGCTCGCCGTTCCGCGACGCCCGCTTCAGCGTTCCCGGCGAAGGCGCCGCCGCCGGCGACTGGCGCATCTCGGGCGTTCCCTTCTTCGAGCCCAATCGCGGCCATTTCCTCGGCTATCGCGGCAGCGCGCGCCGCCCCCGGCTCGACGAGGTCGCCCGCGGCGCGGCGGAGAAGGACGGGGACGGCGGCGGCGTGTTCGGGACCAAGCTCCCCCCCGATTCCCTCCGCCAGCTCATCCACGAGCTTCGCACCCCGCTCAACGCCATCGTCGGCTTCGCCGAAATGATCGACGGCCAATATATGGGGCCGGCCGCCGACGGCTACCGCACCCGCGCCGCCGACATCATGGAACAGGCCCGCCGGCTCCTTACGGCCGTCGACGATCTCGACACCGCGGCCCGGATCGAGACCAGCCGCCTCGATCTCGACGAAAGCTCGGTCGATGCGGTGGCTCTGCTGTGCCGTCTCCACGACAGCTACGAGCGCGTGGCCGGCCAGCGCCGCGCCTCCATCGCCATCGAGATCGCGCGCAACCTCCCCTCCGCCCGCGTCGAGCCCGCCGCCGCCGAGCGCATGTTCGCGCGGCTTCTCGCCGCCACCATCGGCCTGGCGCGCGAAGGCGAGACCATCGCCGCCTCCATGCGGCTCACCAGCCACGGCGGCGAGCGCATGCTCTGCCTCGCGATCGACCGCCCCCGCGCCATCGAAGGCCTCGAGGAGCGCGCGCTGCTCGACCCCGGCTACAGCCCGGACGGCGACTGGCCGGGGGCGCCCGTCCTCGGCCTCGGCTTTTCGCTGCGCCTGGTGCGCAACCTCGCCGAAGCGGTGGGCGGCGGCCTTGCGGTGGGCGAGACCCGCTTCTCCCTCTATCTCCCGCCGCTCGAAGGCAGCGGCCGCACGCCGGGCGACGACGAGCAGGGCGAGCAGGGCGGCGAAGGCGCGAGCGGCTAGGGGCGCGAGCGGGAAGGCTGGCGCCGCCGCGCGGCCTCGGCTATCCGGCGGGGCGGTGGGGCCTGTAGCTCAACGGTAGAGCCGGCCGCTCATAACGGCTAGGTTGCGGGTTCGAATCCTGCCGGGCCCACCAACGGTTTTCGATCGAAGTGGTACTTCGATCGAGGTGAAGCGGGAGGGGGGAAAATCCTTCTTTCCTCGTCGCCCGGCTCAAAGTACCACTTTGAGCCGATACCTGTCGGGGAGTGGCGCAGCCTGGTAGCGCATCTGCTTTGGGAGCAGAGGGTCGCAGGTTCGAATCCTGTCTCCCCGACCATTTTTCACGCATCCCGCCGTGGGCTCCGCGCGTTCAGGTGCGATTGAGGAGCGGCGTTCTAGCTGCGACGGAGAGAAACGGCCCCCCTCGGGGTAATTGTGGCTTGGGAGAGAATCGAATGACCATTGGAACGCGCGCGCTTGCAGTGGCGCTCATCGCTGAAGGGGCGATCCTGCTCGCCGCCGGACCGGCCTTTGCGCAGCGGGCGCCCCGCGGGCAGCAGCGCGCCGCCCAGCCGGCGCAGCCGGCCACTCCGGCCCAGCCGGGACAGCCTCAATTGACGCTGTCGAACGCCGAGCGGGCCGCGCTCCAGCCGCTCATCGTCGCCCACTCGGCCGCGACCAGCGGACCCGAGGAGGGCAGGGCCGCCGCCTGGGCCCAGGTGCAGGCTTTGCTTCCCGCCGCCCAGGCCGCCGCGCAGGGCAACGACGCCCGCTACCTCGTCGCCCGCGTCCAGCTCGCGGCCGCCTTCCAGGCCAATGACGATGCCCAGAAGATGGCCGCGCTCGACGCCTTGATCGCCGCCGCGGCGACTCCGACCGCGGAGCTTCCCCGCTATCTCGAAGCGCGGGCGCAGCTCGCCTTCGCCGCGCAGGACTTCGCGGGTGCCGAGCGCGCTTACGTGCGCCTTCTCGAAGTCGCGCCGGGCAACCAGCAGGCGGCCGGAAACCTCGCCATCGTACGCCGCCGCATGGGCAACTCCTCGGGCGCGATCGAAACGGTGCTCCAGAGCATCGCCGCGGCGGAAGCCGGGGGCGGCGTCGCCGAGGAGATCCTCTACCGCCGCGCCCGCGACACCGCCTATACGTCGCGCGACCGCCGCGCGGCCGAGTTCGCGGTGCGGCTCGCCCGCAATTACCCGACGGCGACGAACTGGAGCGACGCCATCCGGCTGTACCGCGACATCCACCAGCCGAGCGCCGCGCTGACCCTCGACACCTTCCGGCTCGCCCACGCCGCCGGCGCGATCCGCGGCGCAAACGATTATCTCGTCTTCGCGCAGGCGCTCGAAGCGGCGGGCCTTCCCGGCGAAACCAAGGCGGTGCTCGACCAGGCCGCCCAGCGGGGCGTGATCCGCGCGGGCGACGCCACCGTCGCCCAGATGCTCGCCACCGCGACCCGCCGCATCTCGGAGGACCGCGCCGGGCTCCCCGCGCAGATCGCTCAGGCGCGCACCTCCTCGCAGGGCAGGTCCGCCCGCGCCGCGGCCGACGCGCTCTACGGCTACGGCCGCTATGCGGAAGCCGCCGAGCTCTACCGGCTGGCCGCGACCAAGACCGGCGAGGACCCGAACATCCTGCGCCTGCGCCTCGGCGCGGCGCTGGCCATGGCCGGGCGGCGCGCGGAAGCGGAAGCCGCACTCGGCGCCGTTACCGGCAACACGTCGGAACTCGCCAAGCTCTGGCTCGCCTGGCTCGGCCGCCGCGCGGGCTGATCGAAGGAAGCCCGGGGACCCGGCTGCGCGGCGGCCGGGCTCCCGGCGGAGGCTTCAGCGCTTCGGCTCGACCGGCCCCAACTGGACCGGCGCTTCGGCGGTCACGGCGAGCATCGCCGTCCAGGCGGCGACGTTCTGCCTGAGCTGCGACGGGTCGATCTTGTCGAGCGTGTCGTCGGGCGTGTGGTGGAAATCGAAATAGCGGGTGCCGTCCTGCTGGAGCTGGATCGTCGGCACGCCCGAGGCCGAGAGCGGCCCGATGTCGGAGCCGCTCGCTTCGGTCACCGGTCCGCGCACCACGCCCAATGGGAAGAGCAGGCGGGCGATCTCGTCCACCACCGGCCGCGCCGCGGCGTTGAGCCGGCTGTCGAACCGCCAGACCCGGTCCGCGCCGAAATCGCTCTCCGCGATCGCCGCATGGTTCTCGGACCCGTGGCGGCGCAGGTAATCCAAGCCGCCGAACAGGCCGACTTCCTCGGCGCCGAACCAGACGATCCGGATCGTGCGGAGCGGCTGGCCCGCCTGCATGATCCGGTGCGCGGCGGCGGTGACGATGCCGCAGCCCGCCGCGTCGTCGAACGCGCCGGTGCCCGTGTCCCAGCTGTCGAGGTGGCAGGCGACCATGACGATGCCTGCGGAAGGATCGCGCCCCGGCACTTCGGCGAAGACGTTGCCCGACTGGCGCCGGCCGATGTTGCGCGGGGTGAGCGTCAGGCTCATCCGCACCGGGCGGCCGTTGGCGCGCAGCAGGATGCGCTGGAGCTGCTCGGCGTCGGGAAGCGAGAGCGCGGCGGCCGGGATCGGGCGCACGCCTTCGGCCCAGGTCTGGACGCCGGTATGCGGGTTCCTGTGATAATCGGTGCCGATCGAGCGGATGACGATCGCGGCGGCGCCCTTGCGGCTGGCGATGGACGGGCCTTCGCGGCGCGCGCGGCCGAAATAGCCGTAGCTCGAACCGTCCTGGGTGCGCGGCATCTGGTGGCTGACGAAGACGATCCTGCCGCGCACCGCGGCGTCGGGCGCCCGCTCCAGGTCTTCGATATTCTCGAAGCCGACGACGTCGGCGGTGAGGCCGCGCGCCGGCGTGGCGCCGCTGTTGCCGAGCGCGGTCAGGACGAGCGGCTGCGGAAAGGGCGAGACGATCTCGGCCCGTTCCTCGCCGCGCACCCAGACAGGCATGTCGAACGTCTCGACCCGCACGCCCTGGAAGCCGAGCGAATTCAGCCGCGCGACGGCCCAGGCCCGCGCCCGCTCTTCCGCCTCGGTGCCGGCGAGGCGCGGGCCGACTTCGGTGGTGAGGTCTTCCGTGATGTTCCACGCGACGCGGTCGTTGCTCAGCGCCTCGTCGCGAAGCTGCGCGGCGCGCGCGCGAATCGAGCCTGGCGCGGCGGCCGGAAGCGGGGAGGTCTGGCTGGGTGCCTGGGCGAAAGCGGGGAGGATCGCGATCGCGGCGGCGCCGAAAAGGGCGGCGCGCGTCAATAGGTTACGCTTCATGTGAGCTGTTCCGGGACAAAGGGGGGATGTGTCCCATGCCAGCACAGGGTTTGGGGCACAAGCGCGGCCGAAGAGACTCCCGGCAGGGCCCGATTTGTGCCGATACTCGCCGCGAAGGGGAGGCGAGATGGCGACGATCTATGTTCCCGCGCAAGGCGGGCTCACGGCGGGACGCCGCTGGGCCGGCACGTTCGCCGAAGCGCGTTGGGTCGTCCCCGCGATCTTCGCCGCCGGGCTCTTCCTTCGCCTGGCCCTGATCCTGCTGCTTCCGCAGACGCCCGTTTCGGACGGCGCCTTTTACGTCGAGCGCGCCGCGGAGATGGCTGCGGGCCTCGGCTATCAGGAGGAGGGGCATCCGACGGCCTTCTGGCCGGTCGGCTATCCGGCCTTGCTCGCGGGCACGATGATGCTCTTCGGCCCGAACCTCGTCGGAGCGATGCTGCTCAACCTCCTCGCCGCCGCCGCGACCATCGCCCTGGTCCTCTGGTTCGGCAGGCGATTGGGCGGCAGCGAAGCGGCGGCGCGGCTCGCGGCCCTGCTCTATGCCGTCTATCCAGCGCACGTCGCCTACACCGGCGCGCCGCTCGGCGAGGTCGTCTCCACCGCGCTCACCATGGCCGCCTTCGCGCTCCTTATCGCCGGCCGGCGCAAGTGGCTGTGGCTCGCCGCCGCCGGGCTCCTCTTCGGGCTCGTCACCCTGATGCGGCCGCAGGTCATGCTGTTCCCGGCCGGAGCGATCGTCGCCCTTCTCATCGTCTACCGCGACTTCCGGTGGCGCGATGCCGTGACAGCCGCCTTCGCCGTGCACCTCGCTCTGTTCGCCGCCGTGCTGCCCTGGAGCGCCCGCAACGCCGCCGTCCTCGGCGAGTTCGTCCTGGTCTCGACCAATGGCGGCATCGCGCTCCAGGCGGGCGCCAACGACCTCGCGCACGGCGGCCACTTCGACGTCTACGATTCGCCGCTCGCGGCCGGTATCGGCGTGCCATGGGAGGACCGGGTCAGCCGCCAGGTCGAGATGAACGCGCGTTTGAAGGCGATGGCCAAAGCGTGGATCGGCGAGAATCCGGGACGCTGGGCAGGCCTCGGCGTCCGCAAGATGTATCTTCTCTGGAACAAGGACAGCGACGCCTTCTGGTCCATGAAGAGCACGCGCCCGGAGCTCCAGGCGGCGCTGACGCCCGTCCAGTGGCTGAACCAGCTCTTCTACACGCTGATGCTGGCGCTCGCCGCCTTCACCTTCGTCGCCGCCGCGCGCGGCATCGTCCGGCGCGACGAGGCGCTGAGGCCGCTCGCCTTGCTCTTCTGCATGCCCGCCTTCGTGACCCTGCTCGCCTTCGTGTTCAGCGGCCAGATCCGCTATCACTTCCCGGCCATGCCGTTCCTGGCCATCGCGGCGGCATGGGCGCTGGTGCACTTCGCGCGTTTGCGCTTTCAAGACGAAGCCACTAGGTAAGCGCTCGAAATCCCGAGACCTTTGGAGAGCGAGCGCCGCCATGGCCGCACAGTATAGCTTCGTCATGAAGAACCTGACCAAGACCTTCCCCGGTCAGGCGAAACCCATCCTCAACAACGTCCACCTGCAATTCTATCCGGACGCCAAGATCGCCATCATCGGTCCGAACGGCTCCGGCAAGTCGACCCTGATGAAGATCATGGCCGGCCGCGACACGGAATTTTCCGGCGAGGCCTGGCCGGGCGAGCATATCCGCGTCGGCTATCTGGAGCAGGAGCCGCAGCTCGATCCCTCCAAGACCGTCAAGGAGAACGTCATGGACGGCGTTCGCCCGGTTGCCGACATGATGGACCGCTTCAACGCCATCTCCGCCCTCATGGCCGATCCGCCGGAAGATGCGGACTTCGACGCCCTCATGACGGAGATGGGCGAGCTCCAGGAGAAGATCGACGCGGTCGACGGCTGGACGCTCGACAACCAGCTCGAGATCGCGATGGACGCGCTTCGCTGCCCGCCGGGCGAGTCGGAGATCGCGAACCTGTCCGGCGGCGAGAAGCGCCGCGTGGCGCTCACCAAATTGCTCCTCGAAAAGCCGGACATCCTGCTGCTCGACGAGCCGACCAACCACCTCGACGCCGAAAGCGTCCAGTGGCTGGAAAAGCACCTTGTCGATTATCCGGGCAACGTCATCCTCGTCACCCACGACCGCTACTTCCTCGACAACGTCGTGAACTGGGTGCTCGAGCTCGATCGCGGCCGCTACTATATCTACGAGTCGAACTATTCCGGCTACCTCGAGAAAAAGGCGAAGCGCCTGCAGCAGGAGGAGCGCGAGGAAGAGGGCAAGCAAAAGGCGATCCAGGAGGAGCTGGACTGGATCCGCCGCAGCCCCAAGGCGCGCCAGACCAAGTCCAAGGCCCGCATCAAGGCGTTCGACGAGCTCGTCGAGGCCCAGGAGAATCGCTCGCCCGGCAAGGCGCAGATCCTCATCCAGGTCCCCGAGCGCCTCGGCGGCAAGGTGATCGAAGCCAAGGGCCTGACCAAGGCCTACGGCGACAAATTGCTCTTCGACGATTTGTCATTCTCGCTTCCGCCGGGAGGCATCGTCGGCGTGATCGGGCCGAACGGCGCCGGCAAGACGACGCTCTTCAAGCTCATCACCGGCGCCGAGCAGCCCGACGACGGATCGATCGAGATCGGCGAGACGGTGCATCTGGGCTATGTCGACCAGAGCCGCGACGCGCTCAATCCCAACCACAATGTCTGGGAGGAAGTGTCGGGCGGAGTCGACGTCTTCAAGCTCGGCAAGCATGAAGTCGGCACCCGCGCCTATGTCGGCGCCTTCAACTTCCGCGGTCCCGACCAGCAGAAGAAGGTCGGTCAATTGTCGGGCGGCGAGCGCAACCGGGTGCACATGGCCAAGATGCTGCAAAAGGGCGGCAACGTCCTCCTGCTCGACGAGCCCACCAACGATCTCGACGTCGAGACCCTTCGGGCGCTCGAGGATGCTTTGGAGAACTTCGCCGGCTGCGCCGTGGTCATCAGCCACGACCGCTTCTTCCTCGACCGCCTCGCCACCCACATCCTCGCCTTCGAAGGCGACAGCCACGTCGAATGGTTCGAAGGCAATTTCGAGGCGTATGAGGAGGATAAGCGCAGGCGCATGGGCCCCGAGGCGGACAGGCCGCACCGGATGACGTACCGGAAGCTGACGCGCTGAGAATGTGCGCGCCGTACTGGGCTGCGTCAGCTCAGTCCGGCGGTGTCGATGGTGAGGCCCGCGATCGTCGCCGCTTGAATCGCGGCGCCGAACGGCACCTCCTGCCGCTCCGCGTAATTTCCCTGCGGACGCCACATCTGGTGAATGACGGCCCGGTTGAGGTCAACGACCCAATATTCCGGGATGCCGAAGGCGGCGTAGGCGTGGGCCTTGTCGTTCAAATCGAAATCGGTGGTGCTGGCGGAGACTTCCACGAGCAGTGCGACGCTTTCTCCCGGAATTGCGCCCGGCCCGCGCGGGGCGGTGGTGAGGATGATGTCGGGCTCGGGCTCATCGTGCGGCGGCATCGCGACGGATTGCTCCGTCGCAACATGGAGGTTCGACGAGTTGCTCTCCAGAGCGATCCGGAGCCGATAGGCGAGTTCATCCTTCGCGAAGCCGTGCGGCCGGTATTGCGGGTTCATCGCGTAGACCAGCCCATCGATCAGCTCCGTCCTTCGCTGCGATTGGAACGACCCAGCCTCGCACAAGCGTTCGTAGTCGGAAACTCGCAGTTTGATTGGGAACACTGCGTCGGACTCGGGCTCATCCTCATCCTGTACGGGAACGCCCCACAGCTCGCCTTCGAGCAGCTCGGACTTCGAAAAGCCAGCAAAAGCGCCCGACTCCCTGAGCAGCCAGAAGTCGCTTGCTTTGAGCTTGAGCGGCCGCGGCCGCCTGATCGCCGCCTCGATGTTCATGCCGCCTCCTTACCACAGCGCACGCCGCAGCGCCAAATGGGCGGCCCGAGCCTCAGCGCACCCGCTTCACGTAGGTCTTCCCATCCTGCCTGCGCTCCGTCGCGAAATTGGGGATGGCGTCGATCAGGTCGGCGAGGTTGGAATAGCCGTAGCTCCTCGCGTCGAAGGAGGAGCGGTTGCCGGCGCGCTGGCCGACTTCCGACAAGGTGGCGTAGCCGCGCTCGTCGCGCTTCGAGGCGCGGAAGGCGGCGCCCAGGACGCTGACCAAATCCTCGTCGATCGGCTGCTTGCCGGCAGGCGTCGCCTTGGGCTTGCCGGCGGCGGCCTTGCCGGCGGGGGCGGGCTCTTCCACCTCCACTTCGGCGGCCTGCGCCTTGGTGAGCGCCGCGACGTCGATGAAGCGGCTGCACGCCTGCTGGAAGGAGACGGGCGCGCGCTGCGAGCCGAAGCCGTAGACCGGAATGCCGTCCTGCCGGATGCGCATGGCGAGCGGCATGAAGTCGCTGTCGCTCGACATGATGCCGAAGCCGTCCACGCGCCCGCCGAAGAGGAGGTCCATCGCATCGATGGTCATCTTCATGTCGGTGGCGTTCTTGCCCTTGGTGATGTCGAACTGCTGGTGCGGCTCGATGGCGTGGCGGTGGGTCATCTCGGCCCAGCTTTTCAGCGCCGGCTTGCTCCAGTTTCCGTAGGCGCGGCGGATGTTTACCGTGCCGAGCTCGGCGAGCACGGTCAGCACCGCGTCCAATGTTTCGGGCGACGCATTGTCGGCGTCGATGAGGAGGGCGATGTTGCCGGTCTGGGCAAAGCGTGTTTCGGGCATGCGCAACCCTCTAGACCGGGCGGGCACGGGAACCAAGGCGCGGCGTGCCGTCTTCTCCGGGGGCGGCGCGCCGCCGGAGTTCAAACGGAAGAACGAGCATGCCATCGCCAAGACGCACCGCCGCCGCGGCCATTCTCACCGCTCTTCTCTCATCCTGCGGGACCGCCCCGGAAGCGCCTCGCGAGGCGCCGGCCGAGCGGCCGCCCTGGGCCGACGGGCGCCAGATCGTCACCGCCGCGCGCCGCAATGCGGGTCCTCAGGACCTTTCCAACCTCTCCGCGCGGATCCTCTCGCTCCACAATCGCGAACGCGCCGCCGCCGGCGTGCCGCCGCTCGCCTGGGATGCCGCCCTCGCCGCCGCCGCCGCATCCTACGGCCCGGCGCTGGCCGCCCACGGCCGGCTCGTCCACGCGCCGGCCGCGAGCCGGCCCGGACAGGGCGAGAACCTGTGGATGGGAACGGCCGGCAGCTTCGCACTCGAGGAAATGATCGGAAGCTGGTCGGCGGAAAAGAGGCTGTTCGCGCCCGGCGCCGTGCCGGACGTCAGCCGCAGCGGCCATTTCTCGGACGTCGGCCACTACACGCAGATGATCTGGCGGCGCACGACGCGGCTCGGCTGCGCGCTGCACCGCGGCCGCGACGACGATTACCTCATCTGCCGCTATTCGCCGCCCGGTAACGTCCTGGGCGAGCGCGTGCCCTAGTTCGGCCGCTCGATGGCGCCGGCCTGCGCCTCATATTCGTCGGCCATGCGGGAGAGCGTCTCGACCGTCGCGGCGTCGCCGACCGACTTGGCGAGGCGGCGGCAGCGGCTGGCCTGGGCCGACAGATAATCGGCGCGCTTCGCGTCGCTGATGTCGACGAAGAGGTTCACCGCACCGACGAAGTCGCCCTCATCGTCGAAGATCGGCGTGGGGAAGGGGAGGACGTGGATGCGCGTGCCGTCCGGCCTTTCGGCGATCGCCTCGACGCCGCGCACCGGGCGCCGCTCGCGCACGGCGACGGCCATCGGGCAATCGTCGTGGGACAGGGGCTCGCCGGCCGGCGTGTAGAGGCGGTGGCTGACGCAGTAGCGGTCCTCGCCGATCCGCGCCTCGCGCCCGGCGACGGCCTCGCAGGTCGAGGTGCAGAAGACGACCTTCCCCTCGGCGTCCGTGACGTAGAGCGGAGCGCCCAGCGCTTCCAGCGCCTCATAGGCTGCCGAACCGCCCCGCCCGAGTGCGCTCGAGGCTTCGGCAACCAGCGATTCCGGGCCGTTCTTCTCTGATAATGCGACGTTGATCGGACTGGCCCCGGGACGATGGTTGTAGCTGAGCGTGACCCGAAAACGTCGATCGAGCGACTTTGTTCCTGGGCGGCGCGCGTTTTAGCCCCGGCGCCGCAGCCGTTCCGCGGCGTGCCATATCGGGACTGGGGGAACCCGGAGGTCGTTAACGCTGCGAAACTTTTGCGCCTAAAGCGGTTTCTGACTCCCAGGGACTGCTTGAAAGGGGATGAGCGGCGATGCGCATGCTTCTGATACTCGCGGCGGCGGCGGTGACGGCCGGCTGCGCCACCTATGACGAACGCGGCGGCGACTACGGCCGCTACCGCTACGAGGGCAGCGCCTGGAACGCGCGCGGCGGCGGCGGCGGCCCGCTGCGAGGCCCCGGCGTCGACGTGCTCGATCCCTGGCTCGCCGAAACGCGCGAAGGAAGCGTGATCCTGCGCCACGGCTGGGAAGGCGCGCGCGGCGGCTTCGTCGATCCGGACGTCGCCGAGCGGGCGAACGCCTGGTTCCGCCGCTACGCCGACAGCGACCGCGACTGGTGCCTGACCGACGCCGAGATCCGCGCCGCCCTGGTCTGGGCCGCGCGCGACGCCGAACTGGGGCTCAGCGGCCGCCCCAACGGCTAAGCGCCCTCACGGGTAGGCGATCGCCACCACCTCATACTCGCGCTCGCCCGACGGCAGCGCGACGCGGCGCACGTCGCCCACCGCCGCGCCCTTGATCGCCCGACCGATCGGCGAATTCCAGGCGATCCGTCCCGCGCCGGCATCGGTCTCGTCCTCGCCGACCAGGGTCACGATCCGCTCCTCGTCCGTCTCGTCGGCCAGCGTTACCGTGGCGCCGAACCAGACGCGGCTCCGGTCCGGCTGCGCGGCGGGATCGGTGACCCTGGCGTCCTTCATCCGGCGCGAGAGGAAGTTGATCCGCCGGTCGATCTCGCGGAGGCGCTTTCGCCCGTAGAGATAGTCGCCATTCTCGGACCGGTCGCCGTTCGACGCCGCCCAGGAGATGATCTCCACCGTCTTCGGCCGCTCGACGCCGTACAGCGCCTCATATTCCTCGCGCAGAGCCCGGTAGCCTGCGGGCGTGATGTAATTGGGGCGGTCGGTCATGGGGAGTGGGCAGCGCCGTCGGTCATCTCACTCCGTCATTGCGAGGAGCGAAGCGACGAAGCAATCCAGTCTGACTCGGTGGCTCGCACCACCGCCCACTGGATTGCTTCGCTCCGCTCGCAATGACGGCGGTGGTGGCTCGCGATGACGTCGGCTCGCCTCAAACACCCCGGCCAGACCGCCCGAGATACCAGCTCGCGCGGCCGCGCTCCGGGCTCATCGCGCGGCTCGGGTTCATCGTGTCGTAGACGACCGCATTCTCGATCACGCGCTGCACATAGCCCCGCGTTTCGCTGAACGGGATCGACTCGATCCACTGCAGGATGTCGACATGCGGCATGCGCGGATCGCCGAACTCGTTGATCCAGCGCCGGACGTTCCCGGCGCCCGCATTGTAGGAGGCCGCGGTCAGCACCGCATTGCCGCCCCACTGGTTCATGAGCGTCGCCATGTAGCTGGAGCCGAGCTGGATGTTGTAGCTCGGGTCCGAGGTCAGCCGCCCCTGGTCGTAGGGCAGGCCGAGCTTGCCGGCGACTTCGCGCGCCGTGGCGGGCATGAGCTGCATCATGCCGCGCGCGCCGGCGTGGCTGACCGCCGCGCGGTCGAACGAGCTTTCCTGGCGCATGATGCCGTGGGCGAGCGACCAGTAGCGGCTCTCCGACGCCGGGACCGACATTTCGGGCCAGGCCGGGCGGACGTAAAAGGCGCTGCCGTTGTTGCGCGCGCTGCGCGCGACCCAGACGGCGAGGTCCGGCCGGGCGATGCTGCGCGAAAGATCGACGGCGAGCTGGCGGTCGCGGTCCGTGTCCACGCCTTCCGAAAGCGCGCGGACGAAGACCGACTGGTCGTTCCACTGCCCGGTCTGGCCGAGATAGCGGGTGGCCGCGACGATGCTGCGATGCTGGAAGGCGAGCCGCTCGGCCTCAGTCGGCTGAACCGCCGCCGGCATCGGCGCCGGCACCGGACGGCCGAGCCGCTCGAGCGCGAGCTGCGCGTAGAAGAGCTCGGGCGCGCGCGCCGCCGCTTCGAAATGCGCATTGGCTTCCGCGGTCCGCCCGGCGGATGCCGCGGCGCGGCCCGCCCAGTAGCGGCCCTTGGTCATGACCTGGAGCGAGCGCCCGCCGCCCGCATAAGCGGCGAACATGCGCTCGGCTTCGGCCGCGCGGCCGGCCTGCATCGCGCTCGTCCCCGCCAGCCAGACGAGGCTGGTGAAATCGTCGCGCTCGCCCATCGTCCGGTCGGAAATGACGGTGCCCGGCGCGAAGGCGTCGGTCGCCTGGCTGGCGATCTGGTAGGCGAGCGAATGCTGCCGGTCGGCCGCGGCGGCGCGCGCGACGGTGAGCAGGCTTTCGAGATACTTTTCGGCGTCGCGCGGGCGCGCCGTCAGCGTGCGGGGCTGGGCGAGGAAGTCGCGCGCGGCCTGGCTCTGGCCGGTGCTCCTGAGCCAGTTGGCGCGGTCCATGACCAACCCGGCGTCCCCGGACGCGCCGCTCCCGGCGGCGGCGAACTTCGCACCCGCATCGGGCGCACGGGTCTGGAGCGCGATCCGTGCCTCATAGATCGGCCGGCGGCCGAAGCTCGTCATCGGAAGGACGCGCAGCGCGCTGGTCCGGTCGCCATTGTCGAGCAAAGTGTCCATGCGGACGTCGTGGTCCTGCTGGCTGAGCACGGTCCCGAAAGCACCGAGGAGGCGGCTTTCCACCGCCTGCGCCATCACGCCGCCATGCCAGGCGGAGCGGGCGGCTTCGCGGGCCCGGTCGGTCTCGCCGCTCGCCAGCAGCGCCATCGCATGATGGGCATGGCCCGCGGGGGTCAAGGCGGGCTGCACCGCGAAGTAGCGAAGCACTTCGCCCGGCGAGACGCTGGCGGGATCGATCGCTCGCTCCGCGGTGCGCCGCAGCGAGGCTTCGCCCGGCCAGCCCTTATGGGTGATCAGGAACGAGGCGTAGGAGGAGAAAGGCAGGCTGTCCGTCTGCCGCAGCGCCTGCCAGCGCGCGATGTCGGAGGCGACCGCCCCCGATCCGCCGCCGGCGAAGCCCTGCTGGAGCCCGGCATAAGGGACGATGGAGGCCTGATCGGCATTGCCGCCCGCTTCGCCGAAGCGGAGCCCGCCAGTCGCGCCGGCGGCGAGAAGGGTGGCGGAGAGGCCGAGGAACGCGAAGCTTACGGAACGTTTGTGCATGCTGGACAGAATGCCAACCCCCTCCTTATCAGGCCCTGAACGAGGGGCCTGGATTGAACCTTGTAAACGCGCAATTGCCGGTTCCGGCCCCGGCGTGAAGGAGACGTTGATGTTTCGCGGCTCGATCCCCGCTCTGGTGACCCCTTTTCGCGACGAAGCGTTTGACGAGGCCGTCTTTCGCGACCTCGTCGAGTGGCAGATTAGCGAGGGAAGTCATAGTCTTGTGCCCTGCGGCACGACCGGCGAATCGGCGACGCTGACCGACACCGAGCAGGCGCGGGTGACCTCCGTCTGCGTCGATCAGGCGAAGGGAAGGGTGCCCGTCATCGCCGGCTGCGGCTCCAATTCGACGCGCACCGTGATCGGCCACATGCACGCCGCGGAAGACGCCGGCGCCGCCGCGGCCCTCGTCGTCCTTCCTTATTACAACCGCCCGAGCCAGGACGGCATCTACGCCCATTTCGAAGCGCTCGCCGCGGCGAGCAGCCTGCCGATCGTGGTCTATAACGTGCCCGGCCGCACGGTGTCGGACGTGCTCCCCGAGACGCTCGGGCGGATTGCGGCGCTCCCGACGGTGGTCGGCATCAAGGATGCGAGCGGCGACTTGAGCCGAGTCACCGCCCATCGGCGCCTGTGCGGCGAGGATTTCTGCCAGCTCTCCGGAAACGACGATCTCAGCCTCGGCTTCCTCGCCATGGGCGGCGTCGGCACGATCTCGGTCACCGCCAACGTCGCCCCGCGTCTTTTCGCCGAGTTCCACGAAGCGTATCTCTCCGGCGACCGCGCGCGCGCGCTGGAGATCAACGACCGCCTCTACCCCTTGCACAAGGCGCTGTTCAGCGACGCGTCACCCGGCCCCGCCAAATACGCACTCTCCCGGGTCCGTCCGGACTTCCCCACCGAGCTCCGCCTCCCCATGACCCCCCCTTCCGAAGCCAGCCGCCGCGCGATCGACGAAGCGCTCGAATATGCGGGACTCGTTTGATGGCGTGGGGTGTCAGTGACAAAACCCCGTTCGGCCTGAGCCTGTCGAAGGCCTGTCCTTCTTTCCGGCGCCGGAAGAAGAACAAGGGCAGGGCTTCGACAAGCTCAGCCCGAACGGTTGTGTGGGGCTCTCGGCGTTCCCACGTAGCGACCCACTAATGGTCCGTCCCCGCCCCGCCACATTCGACAAGAAGAAGATCGTCGCCGAGAACCGGCGCGCGCGATGGGATTATGCGGTGGAGGAGGTGTTCGAAGCGGGCATCGCGCTCACCGGTACCGAGGTCAAATCCTTGCGCTTCGGCGAAGGCTCGATCGCGGAGAGCTATGCCGAAGTGAAGGAGGGCGAGGTCTGGCTGGTCAACGCCAACGTCCCCGAATTCAGCCACGGCAACCGCCACAATCACGAGCCCAAGCGGCCGAGGAAGCTCCTCCTCTCGGCGCGCGAGATCAACAAGATGTTCGGCGCCGTGATGCGCCAGGGCATGACGCTCGTTCCCCTCTCCATCTACTTCAACGGCCGCGGCCGCGCCAAGGTCGAGCTCGCCCTCGCCAAGGGCCGCAAAGCCCACGACAAGCGCGAGCATCAGAAGGAAAAGGACTGGAAAAGGGAGCAGGGCCGCCTGATGCGCGAGCATGGCTGAGCGCGGGGAGGGGCCTCCCCAGGACGAGGAAGGCGGCTGGTTCAAGCGCCACATGCCGACCCGCGAGGAGCTCGCCAAAAGCCGCTGGATCAAGCCCTTCGGCGGCCGCGCCATGCGCTCGGAATATTGGCGCTTCACCCGCCGCTCCGTCCCGCGCGGAGTCGCGGTCGGCCTGTGGGTCGGCATCTTCGCATTGATCCCGGGCATCCAGATCATCTGCTCGACGCTCGTCTCGCTGCCGCTGCGCGCCAACATCCCCGTCGCCGCGGCGATGACCTTTCTCACCAACCCGTTCACGACGCCGTTCCTGCTCGGCGCCTCCTATTTCGTCGGGAGCGGCCTCGGCTTCGGCGGGCAGCAAAGCGTGCCGGGGCGCGAAGCGGGGGTCGGCGAGTGGCTCTCGTGGCTCTTTTCCGACGCGGCGCTGGCGATGGTCACTGGCCTCTTCATCGTCGCGAGCGTCAGTGCTTTCGTCAGCTATTTCGCGACCACGCTCTTCTGGCGCTGGTGGACGGGCCGCAAGTGGCGCCGCCGCGGCGTTCGCGCAAACACCGACATAGGATAAGGCCGCGCGACCTGCTAAGCCGTGTTCATCTTCTCCGGCAGTGGAACCCCCGATGCGTAAGCTCCTGATTATTCTCAGCCTTTCGACGACCGCGCTTGCCGCCTGCACCACTTCGGGCGACGACGCCGCCCCCGCGGTCCAGACCGCCGCCGCCAGCCCGGCGGCCACTATCCCGCCGCCGCCGCAGCGCCCCCGCCCGCAGCTCGGCAGCTTCGGCTTCGACATCGCCGGCATGGACCGCGGCGTCGATCCCGGCGACAATTTCTACGATTTCGCCAACGGCGCATGGGAGCGCGCGACCGAGATCCCTGCCGACCGCTCGAACTACGGCATGTTCACCCTGCTCGACGACCTGTCCAAGACGCGCACCCGCGCGATCGTCGAGGAAGCGGCGCGCCAGCCCGGCAGCCGCATCGGCGACTTTTATTCGAGCTTCATGGACGAAGCGCGGATCGAGCAGGCCGGCATCGCGCCGATCCGGCCGCTCCTCCAGCGCATCCAGGCGATCCGCACCCGCGCCGACTGGGCGTCCGAGCTCGGCCGGCTGATGCGCCAGGGCACGACCGGGCCGTTCGGCGGCTATGTCGCGACCGACGACCGCATCCCGACCGAGACGATCGTCCGCCTCGGCCAGTCCGGTCTCGGCCTCCCCGACCGCGACTATTATCTTCGCAATGAGGCGGCGCTCACCTCCAAGCGCGACGCCTATCGGACCTACCTGACCCAGATCCTGACCATGGCGGGCGAGCAGAACGCCTCCGCCCGCGCCGCCGCGATCCTCGCCTTCGAGACTCGCCTTGCCCAGGCGCACTGGACCCAGGTCCAGAACCGCGACGACGAGAAGCTCTACAACAAGATGACTCCGGCCGAGCTCGCGCGCCTGGCGCCCGGCTTCGATTTCGCCCGCTTCATGTCCGAAGCGGGTTTCGCCGATCAGCGCAGCCTCCTCGTCTCGCAGCCGAGCGCCTTTACCGCCTCGGCCCGCGCCGTCGCCGCCACGCCGGTGAACGTGCTTCGCGACTATGCGATGGCGCGCCTGATCGACGACGCGGCGCCCTATCTCTCGTCCGGCTTCGTCAACGCCCACTTCGCCTATCACGGCACCGCGCTCGGCGGCACGCCGCAGATCGAGCCGCGCTGGAAACGGGGCGTCACCCTCGTCACCGGCGCGCTCAGCGACGACATCAGCCGCATCTATGTCGAGCGCCACTTCCCGCCCGAAGCGAAGGCCGAAGCGGATGCGCTCGTCCGCAACGTCATCCGGGCGATGGACCAGCGCCTCGCCAACCTAGCCTGGATGGCGCCCGAGACCCGGACGCGCGCCCGCGCCAAGCTCGCCGCCTTCACGCCCAAGATCGGCTATCCGGACCGGTGGCGCGATTATTCCTCCGTCCAGGTCGGCCGCGACAATCTGGTCGGCAACATCATGAATGCGACGCGCTTCGAATATGAGCGCAACCTCGCCAAGCTCGGCCGCCCGGTCGACCGCTCAGAGTGGTTCATGACTCCGATGGAGGTGAACGCCTACGCCAACCCGACCTGGAACGAGATCGTCTTCCCCGCCGCGATCCTGCAGGCCCCCTTCTTCGACGCCAATGCCGATCCCGCGGTCAATTACGGCGGCATCGGGGCCGTCATCGGCCATGAGATCAGCCACCATTTCGACGACCAGGGCAGCCGCTACGACGTCAGCGGCGCGCTTCGCGAATGGTGGACACCGCAGGACCGTGAGCGCTTCAATGCGCTGACCGCGCAGCTCGTCGCGCAGTACGATCTCTACGAGCCGCTCCCCGGCCACAAGGTCCAGGGCCAGCTCACGCTCGGCGAGAATATCGCCGATCTCGCCGGTTTGACCGTCGCCTACGACGCTTACCGCATGTCGCTCGGCAACCGGGCGGCGCCGGTGATCGACGGCTTCAGCGGCGACCAGCGCTTCTATCTCGGCTGGGCCCAGGTGTGGCGCCGCGAATATCGCGAAGCCAACCTTCTCAACAGGTTGCTGACCGATCCTCACTCGCCGTCCGAACAGCGCGTGGCGGTCGTGCGCAACCTCGACCCCTGGTATGCGGCCTACAACGTGCAGCCGGACGACACGCTGTTCCTCGCCCCCGAGCGCCGCATCCGGATCTGGTAAATGGCGACGCGTGCTGAGCAGGGCGGAGACACAAGCGGCGGCTCCGGCCGCGGCCTCGCCGCCTTGCTCGCGCTCCTCGCCGCCGCCGCCTCGGCGGGCCTCCTCTTCTGGGCGGTCCGCGACCCGGTCTTCGCCGCCGCCTTCCTCGCAGGCGTCGGCGGCGCCGCGGCCCTGCTCCTCGCCCTCCCGCGCAGCCGCCCCGCCGCCGCCGCGGAGGCGAGCGAAGCGCCCGCGCCGGACATCGCGCTCCTGCGCGCCTCGCTCGACGCCTCCGGCGCCGCCGTCGCCGTCACCGATCCGGGAGGCGCGCTCATCTGCGCGAGCCGCACCTATTGCACCTGGTTCGGCGGCGCCGCGCCTCCGGGCCACTTTCGCGACTTTTCCGAAGAAATCCGCGCCGCCCGCCGCGACGGCACGGCCGCCGTCGAGGAATTCCCGCTCCAGGGCGAGCTCTACCGCGCGGAGCTTCGCGCCGCCTCCGGCCATATCGTCTGGAGCTTCGAGCGCCCCGCCGAAGCCGATCTCCCGCGCGACGCCGCGCGGCTCCTCTCAGGCGACGCCGGAAGCCGCCTCGGCCAGGCGGGCGTCATGGCCGTCCTCTCCGACGATGCCGGCACCATCCTCGCCGCCAACCCAGCCTTCGCCGCCCGGGCGCTCGGCGAAGCCGGCGGCGGCGTCGAAGGCTCCTCGCTCGTCTCCTATTTGACCGCGAGCGACGCCGGCCAGTTCCAGTTCGCCGTCGAAGGGAGGGACGCCTCGCCGCTGCGCATCGTCCAGATCGCCGCCGCCGACAATCCGCAGCCGCTCTCGCTCTTCCTCCTGTTCGACGATGCCGGCGCCCCGCGCCTTGGCGAAGACGAAGCCGCGAACATCCACGGCCTCCTCGACAGCCTGCCGCTCGGCCTCGCGCTCGCCGACCGCGACGGCCGCTTCACCTATTTGAACCGCGCCTTCCGCCGCGCCGCCGGCCTGTCCGCCGACGCCCAGCCGGCCTGGCCGGGCGATCTCCTGGTCGACGAGGACAAGGCGGCCGTCTCCGACGCGGTGCGCCGCTTCGCCCGCGGCCGCACCCTCTCCGGCGACATCGCGGTGCGCCTCAAGGCGAGCCCCGACGATCCGGTCTCGCTCACCATCGCCGGCGCCCGCGGCCTTGGCGAAGCGGCCGTGCTCCTCAGCCTCAAGGACAATAGCGAGGAAGCCCGCCTCAAGCGCGAAGTCGCCCAGGCGACCAAGATGCAGGCGATCGGCCAATTGGCCGGCGGCGTCGCCCACGATTTCAACAACATCCTGACCGCGATCCTCGGCTACTGCGACCTCATGCTGATGCGCCACACGCCGGGCGACAGCGATTACGACGACATCCAGCAGATCCGTTCCAACTCGAACCGCGCGGCGAACCTCACCCGCCAGCTCCTCGCCTTCTCGCGCCAGCAGACCCTGCGCCCGCAGGTCCTCCAGCTTCCCGACGTTGTTTCGGAAGTCTCGAACCTCCTGAAACGCCTCCTCGGCGAAACGGTGAAGCTCGAAGTGAAGCACGGCCGCGGCCTCGGGCCGGTTCGCGCCGATCCGGGGCAGCTCGAGCAGGTGATCGTCAACCTCGCCGTCAACGCCCGCGACGCGATGCTGGCCAAGGGCGGCGGCACGCTCACCATCCACACCCATTCGGTCTCGGCCGAGGACGTGCGCCGCATGGGCTCCGACATCCTCCCCATCGGCGATTATACCGCGCTCAAGGTCTCCGACACCGGGACGGGCATCCCGCCCCACCTCCTCGCCAAGATCTTCGAGCCCTTCTTCACCACCAAGGAAGTGGGCAAGGGGACGGGCCTCGGCCTTTCCACCGTCTACGGCATCGTCAAGCAATCAGGCGGCTTCATCTTCGCCGATTCGAAGGAAGGGGAGGGGTCGAGCTTCACCCTGTACCTTCCCGTGCACCGCGCCGACGTGGGCAGGCCCGCGCCCAAGCCGAAGAAGGAGAAAGAGGCCGGCGAGCTCTGGGGCACCGGCACCATCCTCCTCGTCGAGGACGAGACCACCGTGCGCGCCGTCGCCGAGCGGGCGCTGACCCGCCACGGCTACACCGTCTTCACCGCCGAGAATGGCGAAGCCGCGCTCGAAATCCTGGCGCGCGAGGGGCATTTCGACCTGATGATCTCGGACGTCGTCATGCCCACGATGGACGGGCCCACGACCGTGCGCGAGGCGAGGAAGACCCACCCCGACCTCCCGATCCTCTTCATCTCCGGCTATGCCGAGGAGCAGCTCCGTAAATCCATCGACCTCGACCGCGTCAGCTTCCTCGCCAAGCCCTTCTCGGTCCAGAAACTCGCCGAAGCGGCGCGGGACACGATCGCGAAGGGGTGAGGGTGGGGGGCAGACCAAGCCCCTCTCCCTTGATGGGAGAGGGTTACGAAGACTTAGCGAAGCGAAGCTGAGCTTAGTCGAAGTTGGGAGAGGGTGAGCGGCGCGCAGCGCCGCGCGCGGCGAAGCCGCGCATCGCACGAGCGGGCATCGAGCCCGCCCGCGCGAACCCCTCTCCCCGACCCCTCTCCCACAAGGGGAGAGGGGCAATACCTCCCGCGTCTGCTCCCCCTTTTCTCAACTGGATCAACACGAAAGCCGCCCCGCGCCGGCCCCAGCCAAACCTTACCGCGAAATAAATCTTTTCCTTTGCGGAACAACCGCCTAATCGGGCGGCGATGGCTGAGGGGCGTTCCATACTCATCGTCGAGGATGAGCCGCTGATTGCGATGATGCTCGAGGATTTCCTCGACTCGCTGGGGCACCGTATCGCGGGGAGCTGCGAGAGCGTCGAGGACGCGCTTGCGATCGTCGAGCGCGGCGATTTCGACGTCGCGATCATCGACGTGCAATTGAAGAACGGCGAAAAGGTCTGGCCGGTCGCCGACCGCCTGGCGGATGCCGGCAAGCCCTTCGTTCTCGCCACCGGCGGCCATGTCGAGCCGCCCCCCGCCCGCCACGCCGGCGCGCCCGTCCTTTCCAAGCCCTACACGATCGACGCCATCGAACCCGCCCTCGCCGAAGCCTGCGCGCGGTAGGGTCCTCCCCACGAGCTGACGCTCGCAGGGAGGAATACATCCGCCGTTCACCTGCCGCGCGCTCAAACGTGCGCCGGGAGGGACCATCACCTTGAACAAGCTTGCCTGCATCATTGCGGCCGCCTGCGCCGCCGCCGCCTTCGCTTCGCCCGCCGCCGCCGCGGACCTGACGCTCGATGCGTCGACGGGCTTCACCATTCCCGTCGAAATCCGGCAGCAGATCGTCAACCTGCGCGTCGATCCGGAAAGCTCGGGCTATCCGATCTTCAATCCCGCCACGGCCGCGCGCCTCGGCTTTCGCGGATCGCTCTTCGGGGCTCGTGCCACCGTCGGCCCGGTGCGGATCAGCGGCGAGCAGAACGGCGCCAAATTCCGCATCGCCGCGATCCCGCGCTCCTACCGCTTCGCCTTTTTCGATCGAGACATCGTGGAAGGTGCCGAGGGCATCATCTCGCCCCACGAACTTCCGTACGACAACGTCGTCTTTCGCCTGCGCGACCCGCAGCCGGGGGAAGTGGAGACCCGGCTTCAGATGGCCTTCAACCGCGCCGGCGGCCTTTATGCTCCGCTGGTTCTCGGCGACCGCACGGTCTTCGTCGAATTCTCGCTGCTCCAGCCCCACAGTCTCGCCACCGCTTCGGCCGGCGCGCTCGTCGCCGCCTCGCACGGCGGCGAGTGGAGCGGCGAGGCGCGCCCGGCGCTGATCAAGTTCGGCATCGAACGGCCGATCCGCCCGATGCGCCTCGCGCGGCCGCTGGAGATCGGCGGCTTCGCTTTGTCCGCGCTCCACGTCCGCACCGGCGACCATCGCGGCAATTTCCAGCTTCCGCCCGACGCTGCGCCGCCGCCCTCCTCCGAAGCCGGGCAGGACCCGGACGAGATCGTCGTCACCGGCAACGTCCAGCGCGGCCGCGCCCGCCTCTACACGACGATCGGCCTCGACCGCCTCTCCGCGTGCAGCAGCCTCACCTACACCCAGGCCACGAAGACGCTGACTTTGAGGTGCCTGCCGCTCGCCTGATTGCCCTGGCTTCGGACGGCGCTACAAAAGCGGAATGTGGAAGCTCCTCCTCATCCCGCTCCTCCTCTATCTGGCGGTCGTCGCCGCCCTCTGGCTGTTCCAGGGCCGCCTGGTCTTCCCCGCGGGCATGGTCGAGGGCCAGGCGGTACCGCTCCCACCCGGCTCCGAGCGCCTCGTCGTCGAGACGCCGGACGGCGAGCGCCTCCACGGCGTCCGCATACCCGCGAGCCAAAGCACGCCGCCGGGCGAGCGCCCGCTCATCCTCGGCTTCGGCGGCAATGCCTGGAACGGCGATGCGGTCGCGGTCACGCTCGCCGGCCTGTTCCCCGATCACGACGTCGCCGCCTTTCACTATCGGGGCTACCGTCCGAGCAGCGGCACGCCGGGCGCGCGCGCGATCCTCGCCGACGCCCTCCTGATCCACGACGAACTCGCCCGCCGCACCGGCGCCCCGCGGATCGTCGCAGTCGGCTTCAGCCTCGGCACCGGAGTCGCCGCCCGCCTCGCCGCCGAGCGCCCCATTGCCGGCGCGATCCTCGTCACGCCCTACGATTCCCTCGCCGCAGTCGCCGCCCAGCATTATCCCTGGATCCCGGTCCGCCTGCTCTTCCGCCACGAAATGCCCGCGGCGCTGGACCTCGCCCGGACCCGCACCCCCGTCGCCATCGTCGCCGCCGAGCGCGACGCCCTCATCCTTCCGGAGCGTACCGAGGCGCTCCGCCGCCGCGCCGCCAACCTCGTCTTCCACCGCATCGTCCCGAACGCCGACCACAACGACATCTACGAGCGCGAGGACTTCCGCGCCGCCATGCGCGAAGCGCTGGCGCGGTTCGACGAAGCGCAAGAAAGCCGTTGAGTTGCGGCCGCGCGCATGCCCTAATGTGCAGGGATGGGGAGGGCAGGGATGAACCGCATGGTCCGGCAATCGCTGAAACGGGCGCTGGTGCTTCTCGGCCTGTGCCTCACCGCACCCGGCATCGCCGCCGCAGGGCCCGTCGCGGAGCTCGCCTGCCTCGAGCAGGCGATATCCGCGGAGCAATCCTCCGCGCTGGTTTCCGGTGTCGGCGAAGGCCGCGTCGCGCCGAAGCAGGACCTGCAGCCGGGAGTGGCCGCCGTCGTCGCGTGCGCGCGCCGCTTCGAATGGACTCGCGCCGAAGTGCAGGCTGCAAGCCACTACATGCCCGCGCTCTTCGCCCAGAGGCGCTTCCGGGCCGAGCTGGCCGGGCAGAGCCTCGATCTTGCCTGGGTGGAGCGGGAGGTCGCCGCCGACGAGGCGCTCGTCGCCGCGGCCGGCGAGTTGCGCGGAACGCCGCCGGAGCTGATGGCCTTTCTCACGCGAATCGCGCCGTCGATCGCCGAATGGCAGGTCCGCCATTCCGAGGACCGGGCCGCGCTGACGGCGTTCGGCGGCTTCGTCGCCGCCACCGCTTTGGTCGAAGGGACGCGCCGCCGCTTCGCGCGCTGAGCCGGGAAGTTCCCCTCTTGTTCCGTCGGAACAGATGCTGTACAGCGTGCAAATCGCGTTGAACGGTCGGCGCGGAGGCAATAGGGGAGCTGAGACGCCATGACGGCATCGCTCAAGGTCGTTTCCGACAGGACATCATCAGACATGGACAAGGCTAAGGCCCTCGAGGCCGCCCTCGCGCAGATCGACCGCGCCTTCGGCAAGGGGAGCGCGATGAAACTGGGCTCGCGCGAAAAGGTGGAGATCGAGACGATCTCGACCGGCTCGCTCGGGCTCGACATCGCGCTCGGCATCGGCGGCCTGCCGCGCGGCCGCGTCGTCGAAGTCTACGGGCCGGAGAGTTCGGGCAAGACGACGCTCGCCCTCCACGTCATCGCCGAAGCGCAGAAGAACGGCGGCACCGCCGCCTTCGTCGACGCCGAGCATGCGCTCGATCCGGTCTATGCCAAGAAGCTGGGTGTCGACATCGACAACCTCATCGTCTCGCAGCCCGATACGGGCGAGCAGGCGCTGGAGATCGTCGATACCTTGGTGCGCTCGAACGCGGTCGACGTGCTCATCGTCGATTCGGTCGCCGCTCTGGTGCCGCGGGCCGAGATCGAGGGCGAGATGGGCGACAGCCACGTGGGCTTGCAGGCGCGCCTCATGTCGCAGTCGCTGAGGAAGCTCACCGGCTCGATCTCGAAGTCCAAGTGCCTGGTCATCTTCATCAACCAGCTGCGGATGAAGATCGGCGTCATGTACGGCAATCCCGAGACGACGACGGGCGGCAACGCGCTCAAATTCTACGCGTCGGTGCGCCTCGACATCCGCCGCACCGGCCAGATCAAGGACCGGGACGACATCGTCGGGAACACGACGCGCGTGAAGGTCGTCAAGAACAAGGTCGCGCCGCCGTTCAAGCAGGTCGAGTTCGACATCATGTACGGCGAGGGCATTTCCAAGATCGGCGAGATCCTCGATCTCGGCGTCAAGGCCGGCATCGTCGAGAAGTCGGGCGCCTGGTTCAGCTACGATTCGGTGCGCATCGGCCAGGGCCGCGAGAACGCGAAGACCTATCTCAAGGAAAATCCCGAAATGGCGACCCGCCTCGAGCGCGCCATCCGCGGCAAGACCGAGGAAGTCGCCGACGCGCTGATGGTGGGCCCGGGCCCCGACGACGACGTCTGAGGCAGCTCGTTTTGGTGTGACTTTCGTGTGACCTTCCGAAGCTCCAGGCGGCGGCTCTTCCTTGTGGAAGCGTCGCCGCTTGCGCGTGGGGAGCGGCTCGAATCTGAATGTTGCAACACACGTCATCCCGGCGAAGGCCGGGATCTCAGCGGGTGAAGAACGCAGGCGCCCGTGCAAGGCGCCCTCCACGACGGCCAACGCCTTTCCCCCCTGAGATCCCGGCCTCCGCCGGGATGACGTGCGTCGGTCAGAAAACCGCCAGCCCTGAGCCTGTCGAAGGGCGGATTGCAGCGCTCAGCCGCCCCGCGCCCCACGTCACCCCGGCCTGCTCGCCAGTTCCTGCTCGTCGACGTCCGCCTCGTCGCGCGTGTCCGTGCACGGCTGCCGGTTGGCCCAGAAGGCGACGGCGAGCGCCGACGCGCCGCACAAGGTGAAGCCGATCAGGAAAGGAATCGTCGTGCCGTCGAACTGCTGCCCGATCCCGAAGCCGATCAGCGCCCCGCCGGCCGTCGTGATCGCACCTTGCAGGGAGGATGCCGTGCCGGCGATCCGCCCCAGCGGCTCCATCGCCAGCGCGCCCGCATTGGCGCCGATCAGGCCGAAGCAGCCCATGGTCAGCGCCTGGAGGGCGATGAAGCTCCAGACGGTCTCTCCGGCCACTTGCGCCACGAGGAGGTGGACCGCCGACATGGCGGTGAACAAGGTGAGGGCCGCGAGCAGGATGCGGCGCGAGCCGAGCCGCATCACGAGGCGCGAATTGGCGTAGGAGCTCAGCGCCATCGGCCCGGCGATCGCCGCGAACACCCAGGGGAGGAGCGTCGGCCGCTCGAACACGTCGAAAACGATCTGCTGGACGGAGACGAGGAAGGCGAAGAGCGCCCCCATCAGCAGGGTCTGGGCGATCGTGTTGCCGATCGACTGGCGGATGCGGAGCGTCGCCGCCGCCGCCTCGCCGATCCTGGCGAAGGACAAGGCACGCTTGTTCTCCGGCGCCAGCGTCTCGGGGAGCCGGAGCAGCGTCCAGAGCGCGAGCACCGCCCCGTAGACGCCGAGGCCGATGAAGATGTGCCGCCACGTCGAGACGGCGAGCACCGCCTGGCCGAAGAAGGGCGCGAGGATGGGCACGATCATGAAGACGATCATGGTCAGCGACATGACTCGTGCCATGGCCGGTCCCTGGTAGCGGTCGCGCACGATCGAGACGACGAGAACGCGCGTCGCCGCCGCCGCCACGCCCTGCATCGCCCGCGAGGCGAGGAGCAGGACGAAGCTTCCGGACAGCCCCGCCGTCACCGCGAAGACGCCGTAAAGAACGAGCCCGCCGACGAGCAGCCCCTTGCGCCCGAACCGGTCCGAAAGCGGCCCCCACAGGAGCTGCGCGACGCCGAAGCCCATCAGATAGGCGGTGATGACGAGTTGGCGCCGGTTCTCCTCGGCGACGCCCAGCGCCTCGCCGATCGCGGGCAGCGCCGGCAGCATCGCATCGATCGCCAGCGCGTTCGACGCCATCAGCGCCGCCATCAGCGCGATGAACTCGCGAAAGCCGGGCCTGTGCGCCGCGGCCGGAGACACGGGCACCGCCGGGGGCGCGGCCGCGCGGGCGCCGGGCAGGGGATCGGACCTGTTCAAACCATCTTCCTTGGGGGAAGGACGAGACGCCGGGAAAACGCCGCCGGTTCCTTCCCGGGCCGCTTCCCTCTAGGGCTCGGCGGCACGCAGCGATATGGGTCCCCGATGATCATTGTCCACCATCTCGAAAATTCGCGCTCCCAGCGCGTCCTCTGGCTGCTGGAGGAGCTGGCGCTCCCTTACGAAGTCCGCCGCTACGAGCGGAACCCGAAGACGATGCTGGCGCCGCCGGAGCTTCGCCGGGTCCACCCGCTCGGCAAGTCGCCGCTCATCGAGCATGAGGGCCGCGTGGTCGCGGAGACGGGCGCCATCGCCGAATATCTCGTCGAGCTTGCCGACGGCCGCCTGGCGCCGACGCGGCGGGACGAGATCCTGCTTTACCGCCACTTCCTCCATTATGCGGAAGGCTCGCTGATGCCGCCGCTCCTCGTCATGCTGGTGATCGGCCGCCTCGGCATCCTCGGCCGTCCCGCGCGCGGCCCCATCCGGAAGATGATCGACCGTCATGTCGACTGGCTGGAGACGGAGCTGGCGCAGCGCCCCTGGTTCGCCGGCGAGGAATTCACCGCCGCCGACATCATGATGAGCTTTCCGCTCGAAGCCGCGCGCCACCGCGCCGGCCTCGGCCCGAGCCGGCCGAACCTCACCGATTGGCTGGAGCGCATCCACGCGCGGCCGGCCTACGGCGCCGCTTTGGCCAAGGGCGGGCCCTACGCCTACGCCTGACGCGGCGCGCGCGGCGTTGACAAAGGCGGTGAACTTCGTGCGGATACGGTTTCGAACAGGGAGGATGGTCTTCGATGGTTGATATGGCGGGCGCTGCCGCAGCAGGCGAGGGCGGCACAAGGCGCGGCATGTCGCTTCAGATGAAGATGCTGATCGGCTTCGTCGTCGGCCTCTCCGCGGGCCTCATCGTCAACATGACGCAGGCCGACGCGCCGTGGGTGGACACCGTCACGACCTATGTGACCGGCCCGATCGGCGAGATCTTCCTCCGCCTCCTGTTCATGCTCGTCATTCCCTTGCTCTTCTCCGCGCTCGTCGTCGGCATCGCGGAGATGGGCGACATACGGGCGCTGAAGCGAGTCGGGCTCAAGACGCTCTTCTACACCGTGCTTCTCTCCAGCATCGCGGTCGTCATCGCCCTCGCCGCGGCCAACTTCCTGCAGCCGGGCGCGGGCGTCGATCCGGCGCTCGCCCAGCAGCTCCTCGCCCAGGGGAGCGAGCGGGCGGGCGAGCTCATCACCACCAGCGCCGAGACGCCATCCGGCATCCAGGCCATTCTCAACATCATCCCGCGCAACGTCTTCGCGGCGGCGGCGGCGAACGACATCCTCGCGATCATGTTCTTCGCCCTGGTCTTCGGGATCGGCCTCCTCCTCGTCGACAATCCGGCGGCCCAGCGGCTGCAGGAGGCGATCGAGGGGCTTTTCGCGGTGACGATGAAGCTCATCGAATTCATCATCAAGCTCGCGCCGATCGCGGTCGCCGCCTTCATGTTCAACCTCGCGGCCGTCTTCGGCTGGGACCTGCTCGTCCGCCTCGGTGCGTTCGCCGGCGTCGTCCTTCTCGCCCTCGGCCTCCAGATGTTCGTCACCTATTCTATCGCGATCAAGCTTTTCACCGGCCGCTCGCCCATCGCCTTCTTCCGCTCGATCCAGGAGGCGATCGTCATGGCCTTCTCGACGGCCTCCTCGAACGCCACCTTGCCGACGGCGCTGCGGGTCGCCGAGACCGAGCTCAAGCTCCCCCCGCGCGTGTCGCGCTTCGTCCTCACCATCGGCGCCACCGCCAACCAGAACGGCACCGCGATCTTCGAAGGCGTCACCGTCCTCTTCCTCGCGCAATTCTTCGGCATCGAGCTCACCTTGTGGCAGCAGGTGACGGTGCTCCTGATGTGCATCCTCGGCGGCATCGGCACGGCGGGCATTCCGGCGGGCTCGCTGCCGGTCATCGTCCTCATCCTCGGCATGGTCGGCGTGCCCCCGGCCGGCATCGGCCTGATCCTCGGCGTCGACCGCTTCCTCGACATGTGCCGCACCGCGCTCAACGTCACGGGCGACCTCGCCATCGCCACCATGGTCTCGCGCGGCGAGGAGCACACGCCCGCCGTGGCCATGGCGGGCGAGGACCATGCGCGCGCGGTGGAGCCGCCGCCGCCGTCAAGGCTTTAGGGGCGGCGCGCTGAAGCGGGCTTCGACAAGCTCAGCCCTGGCGGGGGGAGATGTGAGGGAGCCGATCCCCAGCCGCTCGCCCTGAGGCTGTAGAAGGGCGGGTCGCAGCGCTCGGCCGGACGTCAGCTCAATGATCGACGCCGCGGCCGGTCTTGTCCTGGAGCGCGTCGATCTTCTTCGAGGCTTCGGCCTTTGTGAGCGAGTCGTCGAATTCCTCGCCGGCTTCCTCGCTCAGCGTCTTCAGGTACGAGGCCTGCGCGCCGGTCATCGACTGGTCGCCGGTGACCCAGTCGTCGGGGTCCTTGTCGGCATTGCCCTGCGGCTCGGCTTTGGGGTTCTCAGTGTCGGACATATTGCTCTCACGGTGGAAGTGGATGTCCCGCAAGGAACGGCCGTGTTCCGATTCTGTTCCAAGGGGCGCACCTCCCGACGCGGGAGGCACGCCCCTCGACGTCACGCCGCTTCGAACGGCAGATCGAGCGCTTCGGCGACCGCCTGGTGGCGCACCTTGCCGCCGGAGACGTTGAGGCCGGCCGCGAGATGCGGGTCGGCCGCCATGGCCGCTTCGGCGCCGAGGTTGGCGAGCTTCAGCGCGAAGGGTAACGTCGCATTGTTGAGCGCGAAGGCCGAGGTGCGCGCCACGGCGCCGGGCATGTTGGCGACGCAATAATGGATGACGCCGTCGATCTCGTAGACCGGGTCGGCATGGGTGGTGGCCCGCGACGTTTCGAAGCAGCCGCCCTGGTCGATCGAGATGTCGACGAGCACCGATCCGCGCTTCATCGTCTTGAGCATATCGCGGGTGACGAGCTTGGGCGCCGCCGCGCCGGGGACGAGCACGGCGCCGATCACCAGCTCCGCCTTGGTGACCGCGTTGGCGATCGCGGCCTTGGAGGCATAGGCCGTCTTGATCTGGCTGCCGAAGAACATGTCGAGCTCGGCGAGCCGCGTGTTCGATATGTCGTAGATGGTGACGTCCGCGCGCATGCCGACCGCCATCTGCGCCGCGTTCACGCCGGAGACGCCGCCGCCGAGGATCGCGACCCGCGCCGGCGCGACGCCGGGGACGCCGCCGAGCAGCACGCCGCGGCCGCCCTGCTCCTTTTCGAGATAATGCGCGCCGACCTGGATCGACATGCGGCCGGCGACTTCCGACATGGGCTTGAGGAGCGGCAGGGAGCCGTCCCGCGCCGTCACCGTCTCATAGGCGATGCAGGTCGCGCCGGATTCGATCAGCCCCTTAGCCTGTTCGGGGTCGGGCGCGAGGTGAAGGTAGGTGAAAAGGAGGTGGCGCGGCTCGAGAAGGGCGATCTCCTGCGCCTGCGGCTCCTTCACCTTCACGATCATGTCGGAGCCGGCGAAGACTTCCGCGGCGCTGCCCGCGATGGTGGCGCCGGCGGCGATATAATCCTGATCGTCGAAGTCGATGCCGCGGCCGGCATTGGTTTCGACGAGGACGTCGTGGCCGGCGGCGGTCAGCTCCGCGACCGAGGCGGGCGTCAGGCCGACGCGATATTCATGGACCTTGATTTCCTTGGGCACGCCGACGCGCATCTTGTCTCTCCTGGGAAACGGATAAGGGGCTGTTCGCCGCGCCCTATAGCGGCGCCTTTCGGCTTTGTCGCGCCCGCGCGAACAGGCTAGGGCGCGTGCAATGGCCCCGCGCATCGCCCCGATCGTCGTCACCGCCTTGTTCGCCCCCGGCGACGACGGCTGGCTTCAGGAGATGCGCCGCGCTTATTATCCGCCCGAGCGCAACCAGGTCCCCGCGCACCTGACGCTCTTCCACCAGATCCCGCCGTCCGCCGAATCGGAGCTTTCCCGGCGCATCGCAGTATATGCCGCAGCGCCGCCGCCCCGCGCGCGCATTCTCGGCGTCACCGATCTCGGCGCCGGCACGGCGCTGCGCGTCGAGAGCGAGGAGCTGGAGGACATACGCTTCGATCTGGCGGAAGGCCTGCACGGCCTCCTCTCCGTCCAGGACCGCGCGCCCTGGCGGCCGCACATCACCGTCCAGAACAAGGTCGAGCCCAAGGAGGCGAGGGCGCTCCAGCAGCACCTCCGCGCCACGCTGGAGCCAAGGCCGCTCCATATCCGCGCGATCGCGGCGTGGCGCTATCTCGGCGGCCCGTGGGAGAAGCTCAAGGACTGGCCGTTCAGGGGGTGATCCCAAGGCGTCGTTGCGAGGAGCGAAGCGACGAAGCAATCCAGCGGACGGCGGAGACCCGCTCAACCGCCCACTGGATTGCTTCGCTGCGCTCGCAATGACGGTGGAGGGGTCTCACGCGCCCCGCCTCAATCCACCTGCCCGACGCCGTCGCAGCTATAGTCGAACGCGGCCAGGCCCGCTTCGAGGTAGCTGGCGAGGAGCGGCATATCGAGCAGCTCGTCGATCGAGGATTCCGGATCGACGTCGTTCGCTTCCGCGAAGGCGTCGTCCCATTCGGTGACGTCGTAAGTGCCGCGCCCGACCCAGGCGAGGGCCAGCGTCTCGGCGAGCTGGTCGTCGGCGAGGTCGTCCAGCGTCGCGCGCATCTCTTCCTCGACGCTGCTGTTGAGCTCGTCCTCGAGCACCGACAGGGCCTCGCCGTCGCCCTCGTCGTCGAAATCGTCGATATTGTCGGCGTCGTCGTCCGGGTCCTGGGCGGGAACCTGGGCTTCGAGCTCGCGTGCGCGGATGATCAGCCTGCACAGGGTTTCGAGCGGGGTGAGCAGCTCCATCTGATATCTCCGGCAACGCCCCGAAGGGCCTGAACTTGGCTTGCAAACGAGATGGGAGGCGGCGGGTTCCGGCGGGGAGGGGGGCGCCGGCGCCCGCCCGGCAGCGCCGCCAGGGCCGCCCAAAGCGCGGCTAAGCAGTCCGGTTGACCGGTGCGGCGGCGCTCCGTATAGCGCCGCGTCGCGGTGCCCACGGGCGTGCGCGGTCCCGATCGGGGCGGAGTAGCTCAGCTGGTTAGAGCAGCGGAATCATAATCCGCGTGTCGGGGGTTCAAGTCCCTCCTCCGCTACCATCCCTCTTTCGGAATCATGGGCTTTCAAGGTCCCGTCGGCGCCGCGCCGCGCCGCGCTATCCGCGCTCCTGTTCCGCGTGATGGCTCGCCCTCGCTGCGACTGACACCGCGCTTGAGGAAGCGCGCCCCTCCTGCATGGCGACCCGCGCCGCGAACCGAGCCGCTTACCAACGAATGCGGACACCAAAATGGACCTGCTTTCCCTGTCGTCGCGGGAGGCGTCTGTCGTACGACGGCCGGGTACTTGGGGGCGCGGGGCGCGGGGCGGGGGCGAGTGTGATACCGGAGCCATATCGGTCTTTGGCCGAGTCCATTTTCTGGACGACGGCCCTTTGGCTGTTTCTTTCCATACCGTGCTACTGGCTGCTTCGCGGCTGGCAGCGCTATCTTACGCCGTCGCCCCGCGAGACGGCTTCGCGGCTCTGGTCGCTGGGCCCCGGCCGCTTCGCCGCCCTCACCCGTTTTCGCGAAAGGACGGCCCGCGCCTATGAGGCTCTCGGCGGTCACTCTCTGCGCGTCCTCTTCGAACACAAGCACCGCAAGCTCGGCCGCGAACTCGCCTCGATACGGCAGGTCCTCGACCGGAGGCTCCAGCAGATCGCCGCCGCGTCGCTGAGAGGCGGCGGCGGCAGCCTCGTGGACCTGCTTCGCGGCTTCAAGGCCGATGTCGACCGGGCGCTGACGTTCGGGACGCTCGAGGACGGCTTCGTCGACGACACGCTGCGCAGGAAGAAGGCGGTCTTCTACACGACCCTTTCGGTCATCTTCGCTCTCGTGCTGGCGGCAGCCAATTTCGGGCTCCTGTACCTGTTCTTCTCGGAATCGTTCGAAGGGCAGAGAATTCCCCTTCTGGGCCTGGAGCTCGCCTTTGCGCTGTCGCTGCTCTTTCCAGTGCTCGAGTTTGCCGCCGGCGTGGGCGGCAAGATCGCGGAGGAGGCGGGAGCGGTCGCCAAATATGTCGGCTTCGCCGTTGCAGCGCTCGCGCTCCTCGGCTTCGGCAGCCTCGAATATATCATTTTCTACCAGCTCTTCGACGGCTTGTTCGAGCAGATGGTCGGCTTCGAACGCGGCGGAACGGCTCATGCGCTGACCAGCCTCGTCGGACCTGCCTTGACCTTGCTCGAAGCGGTCTTCGGCTACATGGCGATGAAGCATATCGGCGAATGGCGCGAGCTTCGTACCCACCAGACCATCCGCGGCCAGATTGCCGATGCCAACCGCTTCGTCGCCGGCCTGGAGGGCCGCTATCACGAGATCGACCGCGCGGCTTCGGCCGCCGGCCATTCGGTCGACGAGCTCGCCAACCAGCTGAGCGGACGCGGCGAAGCCGAGCTGCCGGTCGCCTCGGCCATCGCGGAGCAGCGCGAAGCGCTGCGCAGCGCCATCGACGGGGTGAATCCGGAGCGGTGGCCCGCGCACAAGCCGGGCTCGGATTCGGAAGAAAAGTCGGTCAAGGCGCTTTCCTGGATCCTTGCCGTTCTGGCCCTCGCCGGCGCCGCGATCTTTACCCTGGCGGCCGGGCCGACGATCGAGCGCAGCGGCATTTTCGGCCGTGACGCGGATCTTATCGGCTACGTGGTCGCGCTGGGCGCGGCTGCCGCATGCTTCGTTGCCGGGTCGCACCTGTTCGACCGGACGACCGTCGCCTACGACACCGGCTCCGAATGGCGCGCGGCGATCGCTCCGCGCGACAACGCCTACCGGATGGCCGCCGCCTTCACGCTCCTCATCGCGGTCGCCGGCACCGCCTGGATCTGCATCGAGGTCGCCGGGGTGCCGGGCATCGCCCGCGCGCTCTTTCTCATCGCGCTGCTCGTCGCCATGGCCATGGCCGGAAGCTACCATGACATGATCGCTCGGGGTGCGGGCTTCCTCGTCCGCATGGCCGCCGCTGCCGGCATCCTCGCCGGAGCGGGGATCGCCTACCTGCTGTGGGGCGCCGCGACGCTCGCGGCGACGCTCCTGGCCGGATTTCTCCACATTCTGCTTGCCCTTGCCGCCTGGCCGCTCACCTGGCTGGCGTCCAGGGTCCGGGCGAAGACGGAACCCCGCCGCGACCCTGCGCTGCTTCCCGCGGGATGATCCGCAAGATGCTCAGCCGGAGCGCGCTGCTCGCCGCGGCCCTTCTCCTCGTCTCGTGCGGCGGCTCCGATGCCGATCCGGACGACCCGCGCGGCAGGAGCGCGGCGTCGGGCATCGCCGTGCTCGTCGACCTGTCGCAAACCTGGCATAACCCGCCCGCGACCGAGGAGATGAACGGGCGGATCCTGCGCCGGGTCGGCGACGCGATCGTGCGCGGGGCGCCGACGATGCCGATGCCGATCGCGATCCGCTACCATGCGATCGGGGAGGCCAGCCTCGGCAGGACCCCATTGTGCGTCGCCGTCTACCGGCCCACGACATTCAAGCTCGGCCGCCGCCGCGCAGAGGAGGTGGTGACGGATCGCGCGACGTTCGAGCGCTACCTCACCGACGAATGTCCGATGATGTTCCTCGCCCGCCCGCCCGAGAGCAGCACGGAGATCGGCGCGGCGATCGTCAGCGCCTACCGCGCAAGCGCGCTGCTGCGGGACGGCGCGACGCGGACCTTCGTCATTCTTTCGGACTTCAAGGAAGAGACTCCAGCGCAGGTTTCGTTCGAAGGGCTCGATCTCTCGCGCTCGCGCTTTCTCCTCGTCTACCGCACGCTCGACGAGGATCGGGCCCGGCCTGACTTGCAGCAGGCGCGGCTGCGGGCCTGGGAGTCGCTCCTGCGCGGCCTCGGCGGAGAGGTCATCCCCATCGACGAAAATGCGGTGCTCGGATCGCCGCAGGAATTCCAGATTCTCCTCGGAGCATGATTTTCCAGTGACTGAGAACGATACCACTGCCCCGGCCACCCGCACCCGCGTCACGCGCGTAGGTCCGAGGGTAGCGCCTCCGGCTCCGGCCCCCGCACCTGACTCGCCGCCCCAGACGCCCGGGACGCCGGCGGCGACCGACTCGCTCGGGCGGCGGCTTCAGCAGGGGTTCGCCGTCGCAATTGTCGCCGGCACCGTGCTTGCGCTGGTCGGGATTGTGCCGGGCATGCAGTGGGTCGGGTTCGCGGGGCCGCTCCTCGCCATCGCCGGCTTTTTCACCTGGGGGTACCGGGCCGGCTTCTCCAAACGCGGCGACACCCGGCAGCGCTTCGCGGACAGCTGCTATTTCCTCGGCTTCCTGCTGACGATGACGGCGATGCTCGCCGGCTTCTTCCCCTCGGGCATGTTCGAATGGGAGCTGACCAGCCAGGGCATCCTGCGTCATTTCAGCATGGCGCTCGGCGCGACCGCGCTGGGGCTCATCTTCAGGATCGTCGCGCTCCAGGGCGGCCGGTCGATCGAAGAGGATCTCGGCGAGGCCGAGGCGGAGCTGCGCGTCTATGTCGCGAAGGTTTCGGCGGAGGCCAGGGAGATCGGCAACGAGCTCGAAACCGTGCGCATGCATATCGCCGCGCATCACCAAAAGCTCGACGAGCAGCTCGCGAACTCGGTGCCGGCGGCGCTCGAAGGGGCGCTGCAATCGGTGCACCGCTCGTCCCGGGACATCAGCACCGAGCTGGCCGAGCAGGCGAAGAGCCTGCGCGATACGGCCGCCCTGGTCGCGCAGTCGCTCGCCGCCCGGCACTCCGAACTCGACCGGATCGAGCGGGAAACGGCTGAAGGACAGGAACAGCTTGCCGGCTCGCTGACGTCGATGACGGAGGCCCTGAACGATCTGGCGGCGTCGTTCCGGACGATGCAGCAGGAGACGGCGCGGGCGGTCAGCGAAGCGGCGCGCGAGATCGGCAAGGTCGCCGCCGGGTTCGGCCGCACCGAGGAGCTGACGCATGGCATCGCCGCGCAGGTCGACGGCCTCGGCGGCACGCTTCGCACGATCGACCGCGAGATCGGCCAGTTCAGCGGTGAAATCGGCGCGGCACGCGCGGCGACCGTCCGCCTCGCCGATGACGGCGAGGCGCTCCAGGCGCAGCTTCGCAGCGACCATGAGGCGGCGCGGGCGGCGCTTCGCACCTCGGTCGAGGAAGCCGCCGCGAGGCAGAGCGAAGCCGCATCGGAAAGCCTGGCGCGCATCGGTCAGGAGGCGCAGCAGAGCGCGGAGCGGGCCGCGCGCGAGGGCCAGGCGCTGGCGCAGCGAGCCACCGAATTCGAAGCATCGCTCAGCAGCGCCGTCGCTCAGTTCTCGGGGATCGTCGATCGCTTTTCAGGCGAGATCGCCCGCCTGCGCGACGGCACACGCCCATGACCGCGAAAGCGGGCGAGCTCAACAGCCAGAACGAGATGGTCGTCACCTTCACGCTCGTGGAGCTGCTGACGACGCTGGTGTTCATTGCCATGGCGCTCGCGCTGATCCTCAAGAACGAGGCGTTGCGCGACCTCAGTCCCTCGCAGGAGCGGATGAAGGCGCTCACCGAAAGGGTGGAGCAGCAGCGCCTTGCGATCGCGCGGATGGAAGACCGGATCGCGCTGCTCGAGCGTGAGGTCGCCGAGAAGAACGACGTCATCCGGCGGCTGATGGCGGATCGCAGCGCACCGCTGCCCCCCGGCGGCACGATCGTCACGCAGCGGCATCTCGACGAACTGCGCGGCGACGCGGCGATCTCGCGAGAGCGCGCCGAGACGATCCGCGGCCTCGCCGAACAGATACGCGCCCTGCGCGGCGGCGCGACGGTGACTTTGCCCCGCTGCCCCACCAATGTCGGCGATCTCCTCACGGTGCGGCTGCACGGCGACGGATCGCTCAGCGCAAAGGCCGCCTGGGGCAGCGAGTTCAACGCACGCGTCGCCCGGGTCCCCGGCGTCGGCGCGCTCGCTTCGGGCCGGACGATGAGCCGCGGCCAGTTCGGGCAGCTCGCCGACCAGGCGGCGCGGTGGGGAATGGGGCAAAGCCCGCAATGCCGCTTCCGCGTTTCGATCGAGTCGCTGCACGGCAACATGGCGACCTATCGCCGCCAGCGCGCCACCGTGTGGGAGAGATTCTATGTCACGCGGGATCGATGACGCGCTCTTGCGGCTCTCGAGCGAAGTGGACGCGACAATCGCGGCATTGAGGACGGCGGCGTCCGCACGCCGGCCCGCCGAACGACCGACCGCGGATGCCGCGCCCGCCATCGAAGCGCCTCTCGCGCGCCCCGTGCCCTGGCCCGGGACGGAACGGCCGGACCCGCCGCCGGCGCCCGCTCCCCCGGCGCCAGCGCCGACTGTTTACGCGCCGCCGCCGCCGCCGCCGCAGGTGCCCGCGGGCGCGGCCATCGCACGGTCACCGCGCCTTGACCTGGAAAGCCAGGAGCGAGCGGACCAATGGCCTGCGGCGGAGCCGGAGGGAGGGGACGCGCCGGAAGAGCCGGTGGATGTGCAAGGCGCGCCGGAAGAGCCTGTTCATACGGGCCTGCCGACGGTGATCAGGCCCAGGCGCCTGGACTGGCTTCTCCGCCGCCTCGGCTTTTAAGGTGGGAAGCGCCGTCGGCTGCGCGCCCGGTTCAGCCGCTTCCGCTGACGCGGGGGAGGGCGGTATTCCCGACAGCGTCGGGGAGGCGCTAGAGCCCGGCCTGGTCGAGGGCCGATGCGAGCTCCGCACTCATTTCCGCCTCGCCTTTGGGCGTGAGGCGATTGAGGACCGTCTGCAATCTTTTCTGCGCCACGTTCAGCGTCTTGCGCCGCACTTCCCGCGTCGCGTTCGTCCGCCACGACGGGCTCTCGCCGAGCAGGGCCGACCATTTCGCCTCTTCCGCCGCCAGCACGGCGAGGGCAAGCCGCAGGCCGTCGCGCCGGCCGTGCGCGTAATCGTCGGACATCGGGCTACCTCGGCCTCATAAGGGGGACACACCCGCCATGTTGCGCTCTTCGCCGCCGTGGCTCAAGGCCCGCCCAGCGCCCCCAGGTCCCACTACGAAGGCCACGAATTCAATGCGACGCGTCTCCGCTTACGCCGCCCGTGCCGGTGCCGCGCTCGCCAATCCGGCGGGCCGCCGCCGTGCCGCGCGCCGTTTCGCGCAGCTCTTCCTCGGCCTCGTCGCCTACGGTGTCGCCATCGCCATTCTCGTGCGGGCGGGGCTTGGGCTCAATCCCTGGGACGTCTTCCACCAGGGTGTCGCCGCAAGGACGGGGCTGAGCTTCGGCACGGTGCTGGCGCTCACCGGCGGCGCCGTGCTCCTTCTCTGGATCCCGCTTCGCCAACGGCCCGGCATCGGCACCGTCGCCAACATCCTCGTGATCGGTGTCTGCGCCGATCTCGCTTTGTCCGTGATGCCCGCCGCGGACGGGCTCGCCGCGCGCTGGGCGATGCTCGGCGGAGGCATCCTGCTCCTGGGCACAGCGGGCGCCGCTTATCTCGGCTCCGGGCTTGGCCCAGGGCCGCGGGACGGGCTGATGACGGGCCTCAATGCGGCGACCGGATGGCCCATCCGCCGCGCCCGCACCGTTATCGAAGTCGTGGTTCTCGCGATCGGCTGGCTGCTCGGTGGCTCGGTCGGAGTGGGCACGATCGTCTTTGCGCTCGCCATCGGTCCGGTGGTGCAGTTCTTCCTGCCCTTCTTCGCCGTCGAAGCGCGCAGCCCGCTCCCGCCGCCGGATTGCGCGGGACGATAGAAGCTTCCGCGCCCGCCGGGCGGTCGATAGAGATGCTGTTCCAAAAGCGGATCGGGGGCGGTTTCATGGACGGCGGCTTGGCACTGGCGCGGCGCGGCGACGAAGCGGTGGTGTCTCCCGCCTGGCAGGAGGATGCGCTGGGCTTCCTGATGGCGCCGGTCGGCCGCGACGCCTTCGTCGGCGAATTCTACGAGCAGAAGCCGCTCCTCAATCTCGCCGGCGCGCCGGAGCGCTACGCTTCGCTGCTGACGCTCGCCATGCTCGACGATTTCATCGCCAGCGCGGATCTGCGCGAAGGCATGATTGAGCTCACCAACCGCCGCGATCCGGTGGCGCGCGACGATTACACCGATCCCGACGGCCGTGTCAGCCACACCGCCGTCGCCCGCGAATATCTGCGCGGCGCGACGATCATCCTGCCGCACCTTCACGAATCGCTCTTCCAGCTCGGCGAGTTCAGCCGCTCGCTGGAGGAGATCTTCTCCTGCCACATCCAGACCAACATCTACCTGACGCCGTCCGGCAACCAGGGCTTCCCGCCGCACTACGACAATCACGACGTCTTCATCATGCAGGTTTCGGGCGCCAAGGCCTGGCGGCTCTACGGGATGCCCGTGGCCACGCCCTTTCGCGGCGAGCGCTTCCGGCTCGATACCCACCAGGCAGGCGAAGTGAAGGAGGAGTTCACGCTCAGCGCCGGCGACTGCGTCTACATTCCGCGCGGCCTGATGCACGATGCCGAGAATGTCGGCGACGAGCCTTCGCTCCACATCACGGTCGGCCTCATCACCAAGACCTGGGCGGACCTCCTGCTCGAGGCGGTGTCCGAGCTCGCCCTCGAGGAGCCGGGCTTCCGCCGCTCCCTTCCGCCCGGCTTCGCCACGCGCGAGTTCGACCGCGAGGAGGCGCGCCGCCACTTCCAAGGCCTGATCGCCGCCGTCGCCGCGCGGGCGAGCATGGACTCGGCCTTCGATCTCATGGCCGACAATTTCATCCGCGGGCGCCGCCCGAACATCGCGGGCACGATCCTTCAGCATCCGCCGGTGCCGCAGCCCGGCGACCGCTTCCGCCGCCGCCGCTTCGTGCCCTGGAGCGCGGCGGACGATGAAGGCGCCCTCGTCATCGTCGGACCGGGCGGCGACATGCGCTTCACGGAAAGCGACGGCGACGCGCTCGACGTGGCGCTCTCGGGCGAGCCGTTCGGCGAGGCGGACCTACCCGTGGAGGACCCGGCCGCGATGATCCGCCGGCTCTGGGCGAACGGCTATCTCGAAAAAATCAGCTGAGGCCCAGGCGGGTCGCCGCCGCTGCGCGGCGGCCCCGGCCGGCCGGCGGGACCGATGGCTGGCCGCCTCTGCGGGCGCCATCGGGCGCGGCAAGGAAATCAGGGGCGGCAGTGCCGGGAGGGGGTAGCGGCTGCGTCCGCCCGGCCGCTGGGGTCGCGGCTGCGGTTCAGCGCTGCGGGCCGGCCGCCGTGCAATGCTCACGAACCGCGGCCACCAGCGCGAAGTCGCCGGCGGCACGGGCGATGCGCTCGCCTTCCGCGCAGTCGCCGAGCGCCACGACGTCGCCGACGCGCTCGCCGAGCGCCACCGATCCGGCAGCGGTGGCTCCGGCATCGGCCCGGGACGGCGGGGCAGGGCGCTGCGCCGCGAGCCGCTCCGTCTCGATCGACTGCCGGTTGGCGCTGCTCCAGTCGACGAACAATCCCTGGAAGCGCGCCCGCTCGGGCGGGGGCGGCGTGTTCGTGGCGGCGGCGGGCGCCGCGGCGAGGGACAGGAGGATGAGCGCGGCTGGGAGCATCGTCTTCATATCTCCCATATAGGGAAAAACCTTTGAAAAGTCAGCCCCTTGCCGCCTCATCCTGCCTCGTTATCAGAGCAGGAAGTCGCTTCCCGTCATCGTTTCGGTGTCCGTGAACAGGATGAGGAGGTCGGCAATGCGGTCGCCGTTCAAATCCCCTTCGGCTTCCCAGCGCGCCAGTTCCTCATTGTAGGTGAGGCGCAGCTCCGCGCCGCGGCCGCTGAACGCCTCCTCGCCGATGAAGCGGAAGCCCTGGTCGCCCTCCGCCTCGGCATCCGTGTCGATCCGGCCGAGGTCGACCTTGTCGGTGCCGCTCAGGAAGGCGACGATCGTGTCCGGCGCGTCCGGCGCGGATTCCGCCGCCGCCTGGTAGCGGAACACGTCCGCGCCGCCGTTTCCGGTCAGCGTGTCGGCGCCGAGGCCGCCATAAAGGAGGTCCGCGCCGCCGCCGCCGGTCAGCGTGTCGTCGCCCGCGCCGGCGAAGAGGCGCAGGCTCCCGCCCGCCTCGTTGCTGCCGTCGACGACCATCGTCTCGGCCGCGCCGAGGCCGCTGCCGTTGACGGTAAGCCGGCCGGTGTCCGCGGTCATCGCGTCGGCAAGGACGATCCAGTAGTCGAACTCGCCGTCGCCGCCGCCCGCGAACGTCCTGTCGGATGCGGAAAGGAGGCCGATGCTCTCGATGTTGGCGAGCGCGCCGGGCGTGCTCGCTATGGCGGCGTCTCCCAAGGTCGCGCCGGTGAAGTCGATCTGGTAGTCGCCGCGCAGGTAGACGACGTCGAATCCGCCGCCCCCATCGACGGTGTCGGCGGCTCCGAAGCGCCCGTCATGGCCGAAGACGAAGACGTCCTTGCCCGCGCCGCCGGTCAGCCTGTCGGTGCCGCCGCCCGCGAAGATCAGGAACGAACCGTCGGTCTCCGCGGCCCCGTTCACAATCAAATTCTCGTCCGCGCCGAGGCCGAAGCCGTTGATCCGGAGCGTCGCGCCCGCCGCCACGTTCCGGTCGCTCAGCGTCAGATTGTAGCTGTAGCTGTTGCCGCCGTCGTCGCCGTAGCTCGTGTTCGATCCCGAAAAGAGCGAGATCGACTCGATGCGCGGGATGTTGCCGCCGGCGAAGCTTCCGAAGGTCGCGCCCGCGCCGTAATCCCCCTGGAGGATGAGCACGTCGAAGCCCGCGCCGCCATCGACGAGGTCGCCCGACGTGTATGCGGCGCCGAAATAGAAGCTGTCGTTGCCGCCGAGTCCGAAGGCGCGGTCGTTGCCGCCCTGCTCCAGCCGGAAGACGTCGCGCTCGGGCGTGCCGACGATCTCATTGTCGGATTCGTCGCCGCGAAGGGTGTCGCCGGGCCCGGCGTCGCCGGCGACTTCGATCGCGACGTCGGCCGTGTCGCCGCCGGTGATCGCATAGCTGAAGCCGTCAGTGGCGGCCGAATTCGCCGCGCCCGATCCGCTGCCGGCAAGATCGAAGGCGCCGCGCGGGTCGTAGAGAAAGCGGCCGTCGGAGAAGACGGTGAGGCGCGCGCCCGATTCGAGCGTGATCTGGCGGCCGACGGCGTCGGGGTCGCCGTTCACTTCGGTGACCGCGATCGGAGTCCCGTCCGGATCGCCGTCCGGGCCGTTGCCATTGTCGCCGAAGAGATTGCCTTCGAGCACCAGGCTCTCCGACGCCGTGAAGCGGTCGTCCTCGGCCACGGCAGGGTCGTCGACCGCCTCGACCGTCACTTCGCTGGTCGCGGGGGCGCTCGTGCCGCCGTCGCCATTGGCGAGGGTGAAGGTGACGCTGCGGGTTCCCGCGACGGGCGCTTCCGAGACGTTGAAATAGCCGATGGCGCGAACCAGCGCCTGGGCGATCTCCTGGTCGACGCGGCGGCTGATCTGCTGCTGCGAGGCGTCGAACACGTCGTCGCGGTCGAACCGGATGACGAGCGCCTCACCGCCGCTGCCGCCGGATACCGAGCCCACCGCCATGTTCTGGTAGAAGAGCGTGCCCTCTTCCTCGGTGAAGAGGCCGGGCGTGACGCGCAGCCGGTCGCCGCCGCCGCCGCCGGATGCGACCGCCACGGTGAGCGAGCCGCCGAAGAAGTCGCGCGAGTCGGGATCGAAGACGGTGGCTTCAGGGGCGAGCGCCACGTCCGCCGAGCTTTCCTGATAATCGACGGCGGTGGACGTGCCCGGCGCCTCGCCGTTCAGATCGACGATCGGTGCCCCGTCGCCCGCGGCGGCTGCTGTGAAAAACTCTTCGGCCATATGTCCCCCTCGGCCGGTCGCACGAACCGGCACTGCCCCGGCCTAGCATGCAAGCGGCGGGAGGCAAATGGCGCTGGGGCGCGGCGGTGCCCTCCGGTGGGCGTGGGCAGGGGGATCTCCCTCTTCAATCGAAACCGGAAGCAACCCGGTCGCGGCCGGGCCCCCGGCTTCAACCGCAGCGGCGCGCCATCCATTTCCGCGCGTCTTTTCCGGATGTGCGTCTCCGCTCAAATCCGCGCCGAGAGCGTCGATGGGGCTTCTACCCCGTCGTCGAATAGAAGAAGACGGCCGGTGGAATCGCTATGTTCATGAGGGCTGCGGGAAGGATGCCCGGGTTCCGATGCAAGCCCCACTGCAGCCGCCGGGTGCGCAGGCTCGGAGCGACGCACGCGCCGAGACAGTCCGTTGCCATCGCGCCGATTCCGCGCGGAAGCGGGTTGACCCTGTTCCGACTTCTCGATGGGCAAAGGGGCTTGGGGCGAGCGGGCGGGTCCGTGGTTGAAAGCAGTGGCGGTCCCGCGGCAACTGGACGTAGCGGCACCCGAAGCGCAGGAGACCGCTTCTGCGCGATTGGCGGGCTGGCCCTCTTTCGAGTTTCTCGTAGGCAAGCGGCTCGCGCGCGAGCGGGCCGGTCCGCGGCTGACCGCAGCGGCGCTCCCGCGGCAAACGAACGCAGCGCTACAACGACGGGGAAGCCATCGCGTCTGCCCGGAAGGCGGATCGGCTCGCTTCCGACTTTTTCAAATGCAACGGGGCGCGCCGGGCGGGCCTTGAGTGGGCCGGCCGGTGGCTGAACGCAGTGGCAATCCCGCAGCAGGCGGATGTAGCGTCACCCGACGTGGAGGAAATCGCTTTCGCGCGGAAGGCCCGGCCGGCTCTTTTCCAACCTTTTCGAAGGAGAGGGAACTGAGGGCGAGCGGTCGGAGCCCGGACGCGGCTGAACCCGGTGACCGCACCCGCAGCAACCGAGCGTGGCGCGACGTGGCGCGACGTGGCGCGACGTAGCGTGACGTGACGCGATGTGGCGCGACGTGACGCGATGTGGTGGACGTGGGCGACGCGACGCGGAGGAGATCGCTTCTGCCGGGGGGCGGCGTCCGCTCACTCCCCCGCGCCGGCTCCTGCGAAGGAGCGGGGTGGGGCCACCGGCCGCGGGGGCCGGCGCCCGATTTCTCGGTCCGCAGTACGGGCGGCGCGTACCGCTGCCGAACCTATTCGGGACCGCCTGTCACCAACCACCTGTCAGCAACGACCTGTCAGCAACCACCTTCAGCCTCGCGGCCGGTTCACTCTCCCGACATCGCCGTCCAGCGCCGCTTCCAGCATTCGCAGAGCGCCCATCGCCGCGCGGGGGAGTTGGCGCTGCTCCATCGGCTCGCGCAGGGACGCGAGAACGGCACGGGCGGCGGCGGCGACCAGATCGTGGTCCGGCTCGGTCCGCCCACCGCTCTTCACATCCCGGCCCCCGAACAGCAAAGCAGCCAGCCACCCCTCGTCAAAGCAGCCCAATTTCGTCGCGCGCGAAAACCAGAGGTAAAGCGCGCGCAAATGCACGCGCGCCACTTGCATTCGGCGCGACATTACGGCTTTTCTCGGAACGAGGGATTACGCCGCCGATCCGAATCGGAGGTAATTTCATCCGTTTTGGATGAAGAGTCAACGGGGATTTTGCAAAAACGATGAGTTTCGGGGCGAGGCTCGCAGAAGAAAGAAAGCGACTCGGCCTGAAGCAGGCCGATTTCGCCGATCTTGTGGGGACGGACGTTCCCAAGCAGAGCCTCTACGAGAATGACCACCGGGAGCTTCGCGCAGAATATCTGGCGCGCCTCGTGGAAGCCGAGGTGGACGTGGTCTACATCCTTTCGGGGCGCCGAAGCGGGGCGGAGCCGCTTGGCGAGGGGGCGAGCGCGCTCCTTTCCGCCTATCTGACGCTGCCGCCCGAAGTTCAGGGCACCCTCGCCGAATTCGTCGGATCGCTGCGCAATCAGTTCACGCGCGGGCCCGGCACGACCTTGCACGCGGGCCGCCTCGACTATCGCGCCGGCGACCCCGCCGCCTGAATTCCCTCAGAAGATCGTCGTCACCGCGCCGGTGATCCGGTCCGCATCGTCGGCGAGGAAGAGCGCGCGCCAGCGGTCGAAGGTCGTGCAGGGGTGCGAAATGCCTAAGCCGACCAGATCGCCGACCCTGAGCGTGCCCGCCGGGTCGGCGAGGCTCGCATGCTGGTCCCACAAAGTGACCGCGGCGAGACCGGCAGCAGGCCTCTCGCCCTCGCCCGGGCGGTGGACGCGGATGGGGCGGGGGAGGCCGGCGTCGTAGGAGATGTCGCGCTTGCCCAGTGAGACGATGGCGAGGCCGGGTTCCGGGAGCGACTGGATGACGGCCCAGACTTCGAGCGCCGGCTGGAGGCGCGGCACGCCACGGACCCCGGGGCGGACTGTCGCTGCATAGACCCCATGGTCGTGGGTGACGTAGCAGCCCGGTCGGATGATCTTCTCCACCCTGCGCCCGGCAAGCTCCGCCGGGAGGCCGGCCGCGCAAAGATCGAGAAAAGCCGAGCCGCCCGCCGAAAGGAGGAGCGCGCCGTCGGCGAGCAAGTCTTCGTGCGCGATCGCTTCGGCGGCAGAGACGGCGAGGCCGATCATCGAGAACGCTTCGGGGCGCGACTCCCCGCTCGTCGGCCGAACGCCTTCGAAGGTCTCCACGCCGCGCAGCGCGAGCCAGGGTGATGCGGCGGAGGCTGCGCGGGCGACCTCGACGGCTGCGGTCAGATCGCGCGCTCCCGTGCGCCCCCCAGCAGTGCCCGTTTCGACAAGAACCTGCACGGGCCGGGGCGTTCCCGCTGCCTCGGCCGCGGCGGCGAGGAGGCGGACCGTCTCCACTGAGTCGACGAGGCAGTAGAAGTCGAACTCGGGATCGCGAGCGAGCTCGCCAAGGATCCATACGATGTCGGCCGGCGCGACGAGCTGGTTTGCCAGGAAGACGCGGCGGATGCCGAGCTGCCGGTAGACACGGACGTGGTGCGCGGTGGCGGCGGTGAGGCCCCAGGCGCCGGCGTCCATCTGCATGGCGAAAAGCTCGGGGCTCATGCTGGTCTTGCCGTGGGGGGCGAGATTCGCGCCCATGCCGTCGGCGAAGGCCTGCATCGCCGCGACGTTGTGCCGGAGCGCCCGTTCGCGAAGAATCGCGACCGGCATCATCATGTCGCCGCCCGTGAGGCTCAGCCCCAGCGCGCCGATCTCGGCCCCCGTCAGCCCCTCCGCCCGCGCCGGCAGCCCCTTGCAGCGCCAATCCAGCCTGGGTCCGCTCAAGAGACCCGCTCCGCCGCCAAACTCAGCGAGCGCCCGCTGGCGCGAGGACGCCGCGGCGAATCTGGTCGAGCTCGATGGATTCGAAGAGCGCCTTGAAATTGCCTTCGCCGAAGCCCTGGTTTCCCTTCCTCTGGATGATCTCGAAGAAGATCGGGCCGATCATGTTTTCGGTGAAGATCTGGAGGAGGAGGCCTTCGCCGGTTTCGGGCGAACCGTCGATCAGGATGCGGCGCTTGCGCATTTCGGCGATGTCGTGGTCGTGGCCGGGGAGGCGTTCGTCGATCATGTCGTAATAGGTTTCGGGGCTGTCCTGGAAGCGAATGCCGGCGGCGCGGAGCGTGTCGACGGTGGCGAAGATGTCGTCGGTGGCCAGCGCGATGTGCTGGATGCCTTCGCCGTTATAATCGCGCAGGTACTCGGCGATCTGGGAAACGTCATCCTGGCTCTCGTTCAGCGGAATGCGGATCTTGTCGTCGGGCGCGGTCATGGCGCGGGAGAGGAGGGCGGTCTGCTGCCCTTCGATGTCGAAATAGCGGATTTCGCGGAAGTTGAAGATCGTCTCGTAGAACGCGGCCCAGTGGTTCATCCGGCCGCGGAAGACGTTGTGGGTGAGGTGATCGAGGGTGTGGAGCCCGGAGCCGGCCGGGTTGCGGGTCCCGTGGCCCACGACCTCGAAGTCGCTGTCGTACATCGTGTCCGCGCCGTAGCGGTCGACGAGATAGAGGAGCGAGCCGCCGATCCCCTCGATGGCCGGATAGCCGTACGCCCCTTCAGCGGCCACGGCGCCACGTTCGACCGCCATGCGCAGGGCTTCGCGAGAGTCCTTCACCCGGAAGGCCATGGCGCTGGCCGACGGCCCGTGGGCGCGGCGGAATTCGTCGGCGTGGCCGACCGCTTCCATGTTGAGGAGGAAGTTGATGTCGCCCTGCACGTAGCGGCGGACATCGATGCGGCGGTGATTGCCGGCGTGGACGAAGCCGAGTTTCACGAACAGGTCGGCCATGGCTTCGGGGTCCGGGCTGGTGAATTCGACGAATTCGAAGCCGTCGAGGCCGAGCGGGTTGTCCTGGGGAATGGCGGTCATGTCGCGGGCTCCGGCGAAGAGAATAAGCTCAAGCGCAGGCCTTAACAGCGGGGGGAGGGAGCGGCAAATGGATGGTTGCGCGGGGCCCCCGTGCTCCTTACCTCCCCTTTATCACCTCCGATATCGAAGCGAGTAACAGCGCGATGCCCGCGACCCATTCCACCCGCATGCTGATCCTGGGCTCGGGCCCCGCCGGCCTCACCGCCGCAATCTACGGCGCCCGCGCCGGAATGGCGCCGATCGTCGTCCAGGGGATGCAGCCGGGCGGCCAGCTCACCATCACCACCGACGTCGAAAATTACCCCGGCTTCGCGGACGTGATCCAGGGCCCGTGGCTGATGGAGCAGATGCAGAAGCAGGCCGAGCATGTCGGCGCGCGGATGATGTGGGACCAGATCGTCGAAGTCGACCTGACGCAGCGCCCCTTCCGCCTGATCGGCGACGGCGGCACCGTCTATTCCGGCGACACCCTCGTGATCGCGACGGGCGCGCAGGCGCGGTGGCTGAACCTGCCGTCCGAAGAGCATCTCAAGAACAAGGGCGTTTCGGCCTGCGCGACCTGCGACGGCTTCTTCTTCCGCGGCAAGAAGGTGGCGGTGATCGGCGGCGGCAACACGGCGGTCGAGGAAGCGCTCTACATGACGAACCACAGCCACGACGTCACCCTGATCCACCGCCGCGATTCCCTTCGCGCCGAGAAGATCCTTCAGGACCGCCTGTTCGCGCACCCGAACATCAACATCCTCTGGAACAAGGAGGTCGAGCGCTTCGTCGGCGGCGGCGAGCCCGAGGGGCTGGTCGGAATCGAGGTCAAGGACACCAAGACAGGCGAGCTCAGCATGGTCGAGGTCGACGGCGGCTTCGTCGCCATCGGCCATTCGCCTTCGACCGAGATGTTCAGGGGCCATGTCGCGCTCGATTCGGACGGCTATATCGAAGTCGAGCCCGGCACGGCGCGGACCAGCGTCCCCGGGGTCTTCGCCTGCGGCGACGTCATGGACAAGACCTACCGCCAGGCGGTGACCGCGGCGGGCACCGGCTGCATGGCCGCGCTCGATGCGGAGAAGTTCCTGGCCGAAGCTGATTTCGAAACGGCGGCGCATGCCGCGCCGGCAGCGCCGAGCCTTCAGGACGCCTAGCCTCCCGCCCTTCTAACCACCCAGCCGCTTGATCGCAGTCAGCGTCGCGGCGGTCAGCAGGTCGGCGTCGCCTTCGCGGGCGAAAGTGTGGGAATCGCTCGGAAGCATCTGAGCCTTGCCGACGATCCCTTTGAAAAGGCGCGATTTCACCTCGTTGGCGGCGGCGACGGCGGTCGCGTCGCCGCTCGCCAGGATGAGCTCCGCGCGCACACCGCTCGCCCGCAAGGCCGCGGCCGCTTCGGCGGCGAGCGGCGAGGCGGAGGTGTCGGTGGATTTCATCAAGCCGCCCAAAAGCTTGCGCCAGGAGATTGAGCCGGTGAGAAGCTTCTTCCAGCCTTCGACGCTGAGCAGGCGCTGCTTGTAATGGGCGCGGACGGCGGCCGGGGCGGGGGCGCCGCTCTCCGCTTCGACAAACCAGGGATTGACGAGGATCATCCCGTCGAGCCCCGCCGCGCCCGCCGCGAAGGCGAGCGACGTGGCGCCGTCGCAAAGGCCGAAGCCGATCACGCGCGACACCTGGATCTCGCTCCTGAAGGCGGCGGCTGCGGCCGCGACGTCGGGGGCGGAGCCGCGGAAGCCCGGATCCTCGCCCTCGCTGTCGCCGACGCCGCGCCGGTCGAAGCGGAAGCTCGAATAGCCGGCGCCGGCGAGCGCGTCGGCGAGGCGCTCGTACATGCGGTGAGAGCCGACGCGGGTCTGGCTGCCGCCGGTCACCATCAGGATGCCGGTCGGGCCGACACCTTCGTCGAGCGACGCCCCGAGGCGCGCGCCTTCGCACGGGAAGCTCAGGAGACGGCGCATGTCTTTGCCCATGCGGCGAGATCCTCCGCGGCGGCCTCCGCGAGCGCCGGCGAATGGCCGGGCTCCGAGCGCCGCCAGAGCGACGGCCCGGCAATCTTGCCGTCGGCCTCCGCCTTGTCGCTGGCGAGGCGGACGGTCCTGAGGCGCACCGCCGGCTCCGGCACCGCAGCTTCGACTTCCGCCTTCAATGCAGGTGAGGCGGGGTAACCGGCCCAGGAGGTGCCGGCGAGGCCGGAGCGCTCCATGTCGCGCACCAGCGAAGCGCCGAGCACCGGAGCGAAGCGCCAGTGGCCGGCGCCTTCCGCCGCATCGTCGATCAGGCAGCCGCCCCGGATCGCCGCTACCAAAGGCGAGCGCCCGCTCGCCGCCGCGGCATGGTCGGCGGCTTCGGTCACGGCGGCGCGCCAATCCTCCCAGACGACGTCTTCCAGCGGCCGCTCGCTTTCGCCGGTGCCGGGGAGATCGAGCAGCCAGCAGCCGAAGCCGCGCTGCGCCAATGCCCGCATCATCCCCGCGATCAGCGCACGGGTTCGGTTCATTTCTTCGAAAAGCGGGGGTACGATGACGATCGGCGGCGCTTCGGCCGCTCCGATCCGCATCATCCACTCGCTCGATCCGTCGACGGTGTAGCGATCGTAGCTGAGACCGCCCTCAGCGCTCACTTCAGCGCCTTGGCCCGGAGGAAGCTCGCCAAAGAGCCAAAGCTTTCAAGCATGTCGGCGTCGACTTCATGATCCTCTATTAGGATTCCGAGCCGTTCCTCGAGCTCGGTGAGGAGGCCGGCGACGGCCATCGAATCGAATTCGGGAAGGGCGCCGAACAGCTCGGTCGATTCGTCGAAGGCGGCGACGCGGGCTTCGTCGAGGCCGAGCACGTCGGCGAGCACGGCGCGCAGGGTCGCGACCAGTTCCTCTTCGTCGTTAAAGGCTGCGACCATGTATCCCTCCCGCGTGTCGCCGCGCCGCCTAACGGCTAACGCGGCGTGCGACAAGGGAAGACGCCTTGCGGCGCGCGGCCTTGAGCAATCCCGTGAGCGTGCGCCTGTTGTAGGCGCGCACCCGCCACAGCATGCGGCGCTCGCCCATCCAGTCCGCCTTATAGGGCTCGTCGCCGGTGCCGTAGTCGATCCGGGCGACCCGGTCCTCGTCGAGCGCGCTTCGGAACATCGCCATGCTCAGGATCGTGCCGGGGGACAGCGCTTTGGCATCCTCGCGGTAGGCGAGCTTGTGGATCGTCGCTTCGCCGTTTTCGACAAGCCAGAGCTGCGCGGCGAGCGGCTTGCCGTCCTTCTTCGCGACGCCGAGCCGCAAGGTCCCCGCCGCGCCCTCCTGCTCGGCGAGAGCGCGCAGGAACGCCATCGAGCCTTCCTCCGGCTTCCAGCTCGCTGCGTATACCTCCTCATAGTCCGCCCAGGCGGCCTCGTCGAAGCGGCGGTGAATGGCGATATCGAGCCCCGCCGCCTTGGCCTTGCGCTTCGCCGAATTCCTGAGCTTCGATGGCCGCTTCGCCCAGTAAGTCTCGAAATCCATGTCCGTAGTGTCGGCGATCCAGTTCGCCTTAGCTTCTTCCACGAACGGGATCCAGCCGCTTTCCCGGCAGGCTTTCACCACCGGCGCCGGGTCTTCGATCGGCGCGAGGTCGAGCTCCGGCACAAGGCCGTCACGAAAGGCGGCGAGGATGTGCGGCCACAGCTCCGGCTCGCCGATCGGGCGCCAGCGAAGGCTATACCAGCTCGCCCAGGCGCTCGCCTTTTTATCGCCCGTCGCGAGGAAGATCCAGGCGCGGCGCTGCATGTGGCGCGCACGGGCGATGATCGGCTTGCCGGGGAGGTCGACATGGGCGGCGAGGAGGCGGTACCAGGAAAGGCGGTCGTAGATCGACGCCTGCGCTTCGCGGCCGAGCGCACCCGCGGCGTCCGCTTCCGCCGCGGCGAGATCATCGAACAGTTCCACCTCGACGCTCACCGCGCTATCCCCACCCCACCGGCCGGCGACGATGCTTTGGCCAACAGGAGCCAAGGTGCAAGCCCTCGATCACAATCCTCACCCGCTCGATCACCTGACGAAGCGCGGCGCCGCCGACGCGCCGGCTTTGCTGACTCGCGAAGGTTTGCTCGATTATGCCGGGCTGGACCGCGCCGTCGGGGCGCTTGCCGCCGCGCTGCAGCGCAGGGGCCTCGCCCCCGGCGCGCGGGTCGCCTCCTGGCTTCCCAAGACGCGGATGACGTCGGTCCTGCCGCTCGCCTGCGCGCGGGCCGGGCTGGTGCATGTGCCCGTGAACCCGCTCCTCAAGCGCAGCCAGGTTGCCCACATCCTCGCCGACAGCGAATCCGAGCTGCTCATCACCGGCAAGGCGCGCCTCGCGACGCTCGAGGAAGGGGACCTTCCCGCCGGCTGCCCGGCGATCCTCGAAGACGAGGCCGCCGCGATGCTGGAAGGCGAGGCGGTCCTGCCGCCTTCGAAGCACGATCCGGACGGCCTCGTGGCGCTCCTTTATACGTCGGGTTCGACGGGACGGCCGAAGGGCGTGATGCTGAGCCACGCCAATCTCTGGCTCGGCGCCATCGCCGTGGCGTCGTTCCTGCACCTGACGCCGGGGGACCGGACGCTTGCCGTCCTGCCCTTCGCCTTCGATTATGGGCAGAACCAATTGCTCTCGACCTGGGCTGCGGGCGGGTGCGTCGTTCCGATCGAGTTCCTCGCCGCGCGCGACGTCATCCGCGCCGTCGAGCGTCACGACATCACGACGCTGGCCGGCGTGCCGCCGCTCTGGGTGCAGCTCGTCGAAGCGCAGTGGCCGCCGCGCGCCGCTTTGGCGCTGCGCCGCCTCACCAACAGCGGCGGGCGCCTCCCGGCCTCGGTCGTGCGGCGGATGCGCGAAGTGTTTCCCGCGGCCGAAATCCACCTCATGTACGGCCTGACCGAAGCCTTTCGCTCGACGTCGCTCGACCCCGCCTTTGTCGATATCCACCCGGATTCGATCGGCACTGCCGTCCCCTTCGCCGAGATATTGTGCGTGCGCCCCGACGGCAGCCTCACCGCGCCGGACGAGGAAGGCGAGCTCGTCCATTGCGGGCCGCTCGTGGCGCAAGGCTATTGGAAGGACCCGGAGCGGACCGCCATCCGTTACAAGCCGGCGCCCTCCGCCTCGCGCTACGGCGGCGTCGCGGTGTGGTCGGGAGACCAGGTGCGGCAGGACGCGGAAGGCCTCTTCTACTTCGTCGGCCGGGTCGACGGCATGATCAAGACGAGCGGCAACCGGGTGAGCCCGACCGAGGTCGAGGAAGCGGCGGTGGCGAGCGGCTTCGTCTCGGAAGCGGTGGCCTTGGGCTATCCCGACGAGCGGCTCGGCGAGGCCATTGCTCTGATCGTTCGCCCGGCCGCGAAGGAGCTGGAAGAGCAGCTTCGAAATTATCTGAAGCGCGAGTTACCCAATTTTATGCAGCCCTCCGCTATCCTGTGGCGAGACGAGCTGCCGCGGAGCCCGAACGGCAAGCTCGACCGGGAAGGGTTGAAGAGCGAGCTGATGGGATGACCAAGCCGATGGGCCCGATCCCGCCCGATTTCGGGTCGGACGCGGGCATGCTGACGATCGCCGGCTGCCGCGCCGACGATCTCGTGGCGCAAGCCGGCGACACGCCGCTCTTCGTCTACGATCTCGGCGCAATCGAGCGCCGCATCGCCCGCTTCCGCGCCGCCTTCGGCCCAGTCCACCTTCATTATGCAATGAAGGCAAACCCTTACCCGCCTTTGCTCAAACACGTCTGGAACCTGGTCGACGGCGTCGACCTCGCCTCAGGCGGCGAACTGAAGATCGCGCTCGATGCCGGGGTGGACGCGGAAGCGACCAGCTTCGCCGGCCCCGGCAAGCGCGACTCCGACCTCGAAGCCGCCATCACGGCAGGCGTCGCCCTCAATTGCGAATCCGAAGGCGAAGCCGAGCGCGCGCTCCGAACCGGCGATCGCCTCGGCCGCACGCCGCGCCTCGCCGTCCGCGTGAACCCCGATTTCGAGATCAAGGGCTCGGGCATGCGCATGGGCGGCGGCGCCAAGCCCTTTGGCGTCGATGCCGAGCGCGTCCCCGCTTTGGTGAAGCGCATCGTCTCAGCAGGCGCGGACTTCCGCGGCTACCACATCTTCGCCGGCTCCCAGGCCCTTTCCGCGGAGGCGCTGATCGAAGCGCAGGGTGCAAGCGTCCTTCTCGCCCGCACCCTAACCGACGCCGCGGGCTTCGCGGCGCCGCTGGTCAATCTCGGCGGCGGCTTCGGCATTCCTTATTTCCACGGCGAGCAGCCAGTCGACGTCGAAGCCATCGCCGCGGCCCTTCACCAGTCGCTGGAAAGCGACGCCACACCCGGCACCGAATATGCCATCGAGCTCGGCCGTTGGCTGGTCGGCGAATGCGGCGTCTATCTGACCCGCGTGGTCGACCGGAAGGTCAGCCACGGCAAGACCTTCCTGGTGGTGGACGGCGGCATGCACCACCAGCTCGCCGCGTCCGGCAATTTCGGCCAGCTCGTCCGCCGCAACTACCCCGTCGCCATCGCCAACCGCTTCGGCCTTGCGGGCGAGGAGGACGTCACGATCGTCGGCTGCCTTTGCACGCCCCTCGACCGTCTCGGCGACGACGTCATGACGCCGAAAGCCGAGGTAGGAGACCTCGTCGCCGTCTTCCTCGCCGGCGCCTATGGTCTCTCCGCAAGCCCGCAGGCCTTCCTCGGCCAGCAGGCGGCGCGGGAAATGGTTGTGGGCGGAGCCCGTTAACCCCTCCGATCCTCCCAGTCCCGAACCGGGACTGGCCGCACAAGCCGCCTCGTTCCTAACGGTAATTTTACCTCTTCGTCCCCATAGCATCCCCCAAAGAGCCGCGCCCGCGCTTGCCCAAGGCAAACACAGGAACGGCGCCAAGGTAAGCTGAAGAGGGACGATCATGGCATATCCGAAGAGGCTCGCACTCGCCGCCACCGTCAGCGCGCTGGCGCTCAGCGGCTGCGTGGGCGCTGGTCCGCGCGCCGGGCAGTCGCTTCCGGCGGCGCCGCTCGTCGCCACCACCGATGACGTCAGCGAAAGCTACATCATCGGCGCCCTCGACGAGATCACCGTCTTCGTCTGGCGCAACCAGGAGCTTGGCGCCCAGGTCCAGGTCCGCCCCGACGGCCGGATCACGACGCCGCTGATCAGCGAGATGGTCGCCGCCGGCAAGACCCCGGCCCAGCTCGCCGAGGACATCCGCATCGCGCTTTCGCAGTACATCACCGACCCGCTCGTCTCGGTCATGATCAACCGCTTCCAGGGCACGTTCGCGCAGCAGATCCGGATCGTCGGCGCCACCGAGCGCCCGGCCTCCATCCCCTACCGCGCCAACATGACCCTGCTCGACGCCATGATCGCGGTCGGCGGCCTCTCCGAATTCGCCGCCGGCGACCGCGCCCGCCTGGTGCGCCACAACCGGACCACGGGGCAGCAGCAGGAATACGACCTCAAGATCGCGCGCCTGCTTCGCCGCGGCGACACCAGCGCCAACGTCAAGCTCGAGCCCGGCGACGTCATCATCATCCCCGAAAGCATGTTCTGAGCAACGACGCCTTTCCCGACGCCTGACCCACTTACGCTGACGAGGACGAGCCTGGTTCATGGACGGACTTTACGAACAGCTCCGCATCGCACTGCACCAGGTCTGGCGCCGCCGCTGGCTGGCGCTCGGCGTCGCATGGGCGCTGTGCCTCGCCGGCTGGCTCGTCGTCGCGCTCATCCCCAACAGCTATGAATCGCGCGCCCGGGTCCACGTCCAGATCCAGTCCATCCTGCCGACGCAGATGGGCATGAACCCGGCCGAGGGACAGAACGACCTCGTCCGGGTCCGCCAGACCCTGACCTCGACCGAGAACCTCCAGCGCGTCGTCCGCCGCACCGAACTCAACAGCCAGGTGCGCAGCGAGCGCGATCTCGCCCGCCAGGTCGAGGCCCTTCGCGAGCGCATCGACATCGTCGCCGGGCCGGACAACATGTTCGAGATCAGCGCGACGGCCGACTTCGCCGGCTTCTCCAACGGCCAGAACGCCCGCGCCGCGACCGCCATCGTCCAGGCGCTCCTCGACCTCTTCGTCGAGGAGAACCTCGCCGGCGGCCGCAACGAGACCGGCCAGTCGCTCACTTTCCTCGACGAGGAGCTTCGCCGCCGCGAGACCCAGCTCCAGGAAGCCGAGCAGCGCCGCGTCGATTTTGAGCAGCGCTACATGGGTCAGCTCCCCGGCGAAGGCTCGATCGCCTCGCGCATGGCTTCGGCCCGGATGGAGCTCGGCAATATCGAGCAGCAGCTCGTCGCCGCCCAGAGCGCCGTCAGCTCCATGCGCGCCCAGCTCGGCGCCACGCCCCAGACGCTTCCCGGCCTCCCCGGCAGCGCGGGCGGCGGCGGCGCCGCCTCCTCGCGCCTCGCCCAGCTCGAAATGGAGCTTTCCGGACTGCAGGGGAGGGGCCTCACCGACCAGCATCCGGACGTCGTCGCCGCCCGCTCCCAGATCGCGCGCATCGCGCCGCAGGCCGCCGCCGAGCGCCGCTCGGCCGGCAGCGGCGGCACCGCGGCGACTCCCAACCCCTCCTACGTCTCGCTGCGCGCCATGCTCGCCGAGCGCGAGGCGCAGGTCACCGCCGCGACCATGCGCCGCCAGCAGATCAACGCCGATCTCCAGCAGCTCTCGGCCCGGCAATCCTCTGAACCGGGAGTCGCCGCCGAGCAGGCGAAGCTCAACCGCGACTATGAGGTGCTGAAGCAGCAGTACGACCGCCTCCTCGCCGACCGCGAGCAGATCCGCCTCCGGAGCGACGTCCGCCAGCGCACGGACATGGTGACGGTGCGAGTCATCGATCCGCCGAGCCGCCCGGTCATCCCGGCCGCGCCCAACCGGCCGCTCTTCCTGACCATGATCCTGTTCGTCGCCGTCGGCGCAGGCATCGCCGCCGCCTTCGTGCGCGGCCAGCTCCAGACGACCTTCCCGACCCAGAACCGGCTCGCCGCCGCAACGGGCCTGCCGGTCTTCGGCGCGATCACGGAAGTCGTGACCTCTGCACAGCGCTCCCTCCGCCGCCAGCGCCTGCGCTGGCTCGCCGCGGGCGTGATGGCATTGGGCGCCGCCTACGGCGTGCTGATGGCGGTCGAATTCTGGCAGCGCAGCACGGTCGCATGAGGGGAAAAGAGATGACGCAGATGCCCCTTCGCCCTTCGCTCCTCGAGCGCGCCGCCGAGATCTACGATTTCGGCTCCGGCATGCTGATCGCGCCCGCACCCTTTGCGGAAGCCGAAGCGCGGCGGCCGGTTGCAGAACCCGCACCGGAGCCCCTCGAGGCTCGCCAGCCGGAGCCGGTGCGTGAGCCGGAGCCCATCGCCGCCGAAGCGCCCGCGCCGAAGCCGATCGTCACCGAAGCCCCGCGCCCGGTCCGCCGCACCCTCGCGCCTGCCCGCATGGCGACAGTCGACCGCGAGAAGATGCGCCAGGCGGGCTTCCTCGTCCCCGAGGGCGGCCCCGGCCCGCTCGCCGAGGAGCTGCGCCTCGTGAAGCGCCATCTCCTGCGCGCAGTCGCGGCTCACAAGACCATGCCCGAGGCGAAGCGCCGCTCGGTTCTCGTTGCCTCCGGCCAGGCGGACGAAGGCAAGACCTTCTGCGCCTTGAACCTCGCAATCTCGCTCGCCGGCGAGCAGGACGTCGAAGTCCTCCTCGTCGACGGGGACTTTCCCAAGCCCGAAATCCTGACGCACCTCGGTATCGAGCAAGGCCCCGGCCTCGTCGACGCGCTCGCCGACGCCTCGGCGGACGTCGAGAGCTTCGTCGTCCGCACCGACATCGAGGGCCTCTCCGTCCTTTCCTCCGGGCGACAGGCGAACAACGTTCCCGAGCTGCTCGCCTCCGAGCGCACCCGGGATGTCCTCGCCACGCTCGCCGCGGCGGACCTGCGGCGGATCATCCTGTTCGACAGCCCGCCCGTCCTCATGGCCTCATCGGCGGGAGTCCTCGCCAGCCATGTCGGCCAGGTGCTGGTGGTCGTGCGCGCGGACCAGACCGTGGAAGCCGACTTGAAGGAAACGATCGGCCTCCTTGCGGCCTCCAACGACATCGCACTCGTCCTGAACGGTGCGGGCTTCGCCGCGAGCGGGCGCCGCTTCGGCTATTATGAAGGCATCGAGCCATGAGCTTTCGCAACGTCCTTAGCGCCGGCGCCCTTGCCGCCGCTCTGTTCGCAGCTGCGCCTGCTGCCGCTCAGCCTGGCCTGTCCCAGGACCGCGGCGAAGAGCTCGCCGGAGAGGGCACGCCCGCACCCGCCGAGCGCCGCCGCAATCGCCCGCGGCTCGAAGTCACACCCTATGTCGAGGTCAATGCCGGCGTCAGCGCCGAGCTTTCGGGCGGCGACAACGATGTCCTGACCTACACCTCCGTCGCGGCGGGCGTGGACGCCAGCGTCTCGACGCGCCGCGTCGATGCGCAGGCGAGCTACCGCTACGAGCGCCGCATCGCCATCGACGGCGAAGCGGGCGACGAGGGCGTCCACAGCGGCCTCGCCGCCGTCACCGTCCGCGCGGCACCCGGCCTCAGCGTCGGCGCCGCGGCCCTCGCCACCCGCACGGGCGGCCCCGGCCGCACCGTTGGCCTCACCGAATTCGACGACACCGCCCAGGTCTTCTCCGCAGTCGCGGGGCCGACCTATTCGGGCGAAGTCGGCCCGCTCACCGTCGGCGCCGCCTACCGTCTCGGCTACGTCGCCGTGGACGCCGGCGATCTCGGCGACGATCTCGCCGGCGATCCGTTCGGCGACCGGCTCGAGGAAAGCTGGGCGCACAATGCCTCGGCCAGCGTCGGCATGGGCGTCGGGCGGAGCAACCTTCCCTTCGGCTGGACGGTGGGCGCGGGCTACGGCCGCTCCAGCTCCGGCGATCTCAACAACGTGTTCGAAGCGGCATACGTGCGCGGCGACGTCGTCTATCCGGTCAGCCCCACGCTCGCCGTCACGGCGGGCGTCGGCTACGAGACGATCGACAGCTCGCAGAGCGACGTGCTTCGCGACGCGAACGGCTTGCCCGTCGTGATCGGCGGCCGCCTCGTCGCCGATCCCAACCGCCCGCGCCTGCGCGGCTTCGGCTCCGACGGCCTCATCTACGATGCCGGCATCATCTGGCGCCCCAATCCGCGCACCGAGCTCCAGGCCCGCGGCGGCCGCCGCTACGGCGGCACGACGCTGACCGGATCGCTGCGCCACCAGTTCCGCCGCGGCGCAGCCCTGCGCGCCGCCGTTTACGACAGCGTCGGAACGGCCGCGACCGAAATCACCAACGATGTCAGCAATTTGCCGGACAACTTTCAGGTCAATCGCAACCCTCTCACCGGTGCCTTCGACGGCTGCGTGTTCGGCGAGGATCCGGGCACCGGCATTTGCTTCGACGATGCGCTCCAGACGCTCGGCAACGACGCCTTCCGCGCCCGCGGCGCCAACCTCACCTTCTCGGGAAGCCGGGGTCTCTGGGGATGGGGCGTCGGCGCCGGCTATTCGCACCGCCGCTATACCGAGCTGGTCTCGGGCGACATCACCTCGATCGATCCGACGAGCGACCAGAGCTTCGTCTTGAACGCCAACGCCTCGCGCCGCCTCAGCCGCACCTCCGGGGTCTCCATGGACGTCGTCGCGAGCTGGTACGAATCGCAGCGCCTCGCATCGAGCACGATCTTCTCGAGCGGCGTCACCGGCTCCTATTACCGCAACCTCATGTGGGAGCGGCTGCGCTTCCACGCCGCGCTCGGCATCTTCTATACCGACACCGGCCCGATCGACAGCACCGTCGCTTCGGTCCTCGTCGGCCTGCGCTACAGCTTCTAAAGGGCACGCATATGTACAGCGACCATTTCGGCCTTTCCGGTGCCCCGTTCCAGCTCACGCCCGACGCGCGCTTCTGGTACGGCAGCCGCACCCACAAGAAGGCGATGGCTTACCTGGGCTACGGCCTCGCCCAGGGCGAAGGCTTCATCGTCGTCACGGGCGAGGTCGGCGCCGGCAAGTCGACGCTCGTCGGCCACCTCATGGCGACGATCGACCGCTCGCGCCTCAACGCCTTGTCGATCGTCTCGACGCAGGTCGAAGGCGACGACATGCTCCGCCTCGTCGCGCAGGGCTTCGGCCTCGCGACCGGCGGCGTCGAAAAGGCGCGGCTCCTCGATCTGGTCGAGCGCCGCCTCGACGAGGAAGCGCGGGCCGGCAAGCGCACCCTCCTGATCGTCGACGAAGCGCAGAACCTTCCCGCGTCCGCGCTGGAAGAGCTGCGCATGCTTTCCAACTTCCAGATCGGCGGCCGCGCGCTCGTCCAGATCTTCCTCCTCGGCCAGCCCGAATTCCGCGACAAGCTCCAGAATTCGAACGGCCTCGAGCAGCTTCGCCAGCGCGTCATCGCAGAGCATCACCTCGATGCGATGGGCGAGGACGAGGTCGAGGCCTATGTCACGCACCGCCTCAAGACGGTCGGGTGGACCGGCCGCCCGATCTTTGCCGACGACGCCTGGGGCGCGATCCACCGCCACACCGGCGGCATCCCGCGCCGCGTCAACCAGCTCGCCAACCGGCTGATGCTCTTCGCCGCCGTCGAAGGCGCCACCACCATCGACGCCGCGGCGGTGGAAGCCGTCGTCGCGGACATCGCCGCCGAGCGCCCCGACGTCCGCTCCGCCTTCGCCGAGCGGGTCCTTCCGCTTCGCAGCGTCGCGCCGTCGCCGCGCCCCGCGCCGGAGCCGGAGCATGAGCAGGCGCCGGTGCCGCAATCCTCGCCCGTTGCCGACCTCGCCCTCGAGCGCCGCGTCGCCGCGCTGGAAGCCAGGGTGGTGGAGCAGGAGCAGGCGCTGCGCCGAGTCCTCTCGATGCTGGTCGACTGGATCGAGAACGAAGAGCCCGCGTCCCGCTCGAACGCCGCTTGAGCGGGGGCGCGATGCTGAACGCCCTATCCGTCGACGTGGAAGACTGGTTCCAGGTCGGCGCCTTCGAGAACGTGATTCCCCGGACCGATTGGGACCGGCTGCCGCAACGCGTCGAGCGCAACGCCGCGGCCGTGCTCGATCTCTTCGCCAAAGCGGGGGTGAAGGGCACCTTCTTCACCCTGGGCTGGGTCGCCGCGCGCCACCCGGCGCTGATCCGCCGCATCGTCGAGGAAGGCCATGAGATCGCCAGCCACGGCTGGGACCATCGCCGCGTCTTCACCATGGACGCGGCCCTGTTCCGGATGGACCTCGAACAAGCCCGCGAAGCCATCGAAGGCGCCTGCGGCGTCACGCCGAGGGGCTACCGCGCGCCGAGCTTCTCGATCGACAAGCGCACGCCCTGGGCGCACCGCGTCCTCGCCGATCTCGGCTATGCCTATTCCTCCTCGGTCGCGCCGATCGCGCACGACCATTATGGCTGGCGGGAAGCCCCGCGCTTCGCCTTCCGGCCTGTCGATGGTTCGGACCTCGTCGAGCTTCCGGTCACCACCGTCGAGCTTGCCGGCAGGCGCATGGCGGCGGGGGGAGGGGGCTTCTTCCGCCTGCTCCCCTACCGGTTCAGCGACTGGGCGATTGGCCGGGTGAACGCCCGCGACCGCCGCCCGGCCATCTTCTATTTCCACCCGTGGGAGATCGATCCCAGGCAGCCGCGCGTCCCGAACGCACCCTTGAAGTCGCGCCTGCGCCATTATACCAACCTCTCAACGATGGAGCCCAAGCTCCTGAAATTGCTTGCCGCTCATAGCTGGGGCCGCACCGACGAAGTCGCCGCCTTCGAAAAGAAGAGGCTGGCATGAACGCCTTGTCGCCGATCAGCGATCTGACGGTCGTCCGCGCCGGGCCCGAAGACGAGCCGCGCATCGAGGCCTTCCTCGCCGCGCAGTCCGGCGCGACTCCGTTCCACCGCCCCGCCTGGCTGCGCGCGATTCTCCGCGGCTGCGGCCAGGAAAGCTACATGCTCGTCGCCGAAGCGTTCGGCACCGTCACCGGCTATCTGCCGCTCACCCACGTCCGCTCACGCTTGTTCGGCTCCGCCCTCGTTTCGAGCGGCTTCGCGGTCGGCGGCGGCATCCTCGCCTCCGATCCGGTCAGCGCCGCCCGCCTCGCCGCGGCCGCCGAGGCGCTGGCCGGGGAACTCGGCTGCCCGGGCGTCGAACTGAGGGGCGGGGCACTCCCCGAAGGCTGGCGGAGGAGCGTTGGCACCTACGCCAACTTCGCGCGCGATCTCCCCGCGGCCGGCAGCGGCGACGAGGCGATCCTGAAGGCGATCCCCAGGAAGCAGCGCGCCGAAGTCCGCCGCGCAATGACCTTCGGCCTCGACGTCGAAGTCGGCCGCGACACCCAGCCGCACTACCGCGTCTATTCCGAAAGCGTCCGCAACCTCGGAACGCCCGTCTTCCCGCGCGCTCTCTTCCAGGCGGCGCTCGACGAATATGGCGACGATGCCGATATCCTCACCATCTACAAAGGCAGCCAGCCGGTCGCGAGCGTGCTCAGCCTCTATCACGGCGGCACCGTCTACCCCTATTGGGGCGGCGGCACGGCCGAAGCGCGCGGCCTGCGCGCGAGCGAACTCATGTATTACGAGCTGATGCGCCACGCCGCGGCGCGCGGCTGCACCCGCTTCGATTTCGGCCGCTCCAAGCTCGGCACCGGCGCCTTTGCCTTCAAGAAGAATTGGGGCTTCGAGCCCGAGCCGCTCGTCTACGCCTCGCGCGGCCCCGCCCGCGACACCAATCCCCTGAGCGCCAAATACCGCCTCCAGGTGGCCCTCTGGAAGAAGCTCCCGCTCGGCCTCGCCAACGCGCTCGGCCCCCAGATCGCGCGGGGTCTCGGATGAGGGAAATCCTCTTCCTCGCCCACCGCATCCCGTTCCCGCCGGATCGGGGCGACAAGATCCGCTCCTGGCACCTCCTCAAGCGGCTGGGCGAAACCGCGCGAGTCCACCTCGCCACCTTCGCCGACGACGAAGCCGACGCCGCCCACCTGCCGGCCCTGGGCGAAGCAATGGGCGGATCGCTCGGCGAAGCGCACGTAGAAATTCGCCGCACCGGCAAGGCGGCCGCCGGCGCGAAAGCTTTGCTCTCCGGCAGGCCGGTTTCGCTCACCGCCTTCGACAGCCCGACGCTCCGCGCCTTCGTCGACCGCATCGCGGCCGCGCGCGACCTCGGCGCCGTCTTCGCCTTCTCCGGCCAGATGGCGCAGTTCGTGCCGCAGGGGCCGCGCTTCGTCATGGACTTCGTCGACATGGATTCGGCCAAGTTCGAAAGCTATGCGGGCGGCGGCCCGTTGCCGCTGCGCTGGCTGATGCGGCGCGAGGCGGAGAAGCTCTTCGCCTTCGAGCGCGCCGTCGCAGCCCGCGCCAATGTCTCCCTCTTCGTCAGCGAAGCCGAAGCCGCGCTCTTCCGCACCCGCACCGGCCTCCCAAACGTCCGTGCCCTTTCGAACGGCATTGACGTCGACTTCTTCGATCCAGCCGCCGATTTTCCGCGCCTCTCCGCGGAAGAGCGGGGGGAGGGGCCGCTCCTCCTCTTCACCGGCCAGATGGACTATCGCCCCAACGTCGAGGCGGTGTGCGCCTTTGCGCGCGACGTCATGCCCCATCTCCCCGGCGTCCGCTTCGCCGTGGCGGGTAGGAAGCCCACGGCCGAAGTCCTCGCGCTGCGAGAGACCGGCACGATCGTCACCGGCGAAGTCGCCGACATCCGCTCCTGGCTCGCCGCCGCCGACATAATCGTCGCGCCGCTCGGCATCGCCCGCGGCATCCAGAACAAGGTGTTGGAAGCGATGGCGATGGCGAAACCCGTCGTCGCTTCGCCCGCCGCCTTCGAAGGCATCGAAGCCGAGCCCGGCCGCGACCTCGTCCTCGCCTCCCCCGCCGAACAAGCCGCCGCCATCCGTCACCTCCTCGCCCGTCCGGCCAAGGCACGTGAGATCGCGCTCGCCGCGCGCCGCCGCATGGAAGAAGCGTATCGGTGGGAGGCAAGGCTGGCCAACCTGGAAACGATCGTGTTCGGGGAAGAGCCGGCGCGGGCGGAGCGAAAGGTCGCGGCATGAACATGCTCGCCGGCATGCGCGGCTTCCGCACCAGAACCGCTAGCCCTGAGCCTGTCGAAGGGCGCGATGCAGCGAACCGTGCTTCGACAAGCTCAGCCCTAGCGGGAGTGCAATGGCGCGCGCATCTGACGGCACTTGCCGCGACGACCCTCGCCATCCTCCTCCTCTTCCACCGCGACGCCATCCACATGGCAACCATCTGGTGGACGAGCTCGACCTACAATCACGTCCTCCTCATCCCGCCGATCCTCGCCTGGCTCGTCTGGCAGCGCCGCCCGGAACTGTCTCTGCTCACGCCCGCCGCCTGGTGGCCGCCGCTCGCCGCCGTCGCGCTCGGCGGCCTGGCCTGGCTGCTCGGCGAAGCGGCGGGCCTCGCGCTCGCCCGCCACGCCGGTCTCGTCCTGATGCTTCAGGGGACAGTCGCCGCCTGCCTCGGCAAGGCGGTGACGCGCGGCCTCGCCTTTCCGCTCTTCTTCGCCGTCTTCCTCGTCCCCGCAGGCGAGGAGATCGTGCCGCTCATGCAGACGCTGACCGCGGACATCTCGATGGTCCTCCTCGCTGCGAGCGGCATCCCGGCGCACATTGAAGGCGTCTTCATCACCACGCCGACCGGCTATTTCGAAGTCGCCGAAGCCTGCGCGGGCGTCAAATTCCTGATCGCGATGATCGCCATCGGCGCCCTCGTCGCGAACCTCTGCTTCCGCTCCTGGCCGCGCCGCATCGCCTTCATGGCCGCCGCGATCCTCATTCCGATTCTCGCCAACGGCGTGCGCGCCTTCGGGACCATCTACATCGCGGAAGCATCCGGCCTCGAATTTGCCGAAGGGTTCGATCACATCTTCTACGGCTGGATCTTCTTCGCCCTCGTCATCGCCCTCCTGATGGGCGCCGGCTGGCGCTTCTTCGACCGCCGCGTCGACGAACGCTGGTTCGATCCCGCCGCGCTGCAGCGGAGGCCCGAGCCGGCATCGAACTGGCGTGCGGTCACCGCCCTTGTCGTGGCGCTCGCGGCTTTGCCCGTCCTCTGGTCCGCCGCGGTCAGCGCCGCCGGCACGGAAACACCGCCCAGCGACATCGCCTTCCCCGAAGTCCGCGGCTGGCAGCGCGTCGCTCCCACCAACGGCCGCCCGTGGCAGCCCCACTTCGCCGGCGCCGACCTCCTCCGCATGGCCCGCTACCGCGACGCCGACGGCAGGGAAGTCGATCTCGCCCTCGCCGTCTTCGCCCGCCAGGGCGAAGGCCGCGAGCTCGTCGCCTACGGCCAGGGCGCGGTCGCCCCCGGCGGCGCCTGGGCCTGGACGGATTCGTCGCCCGCCCCCGCGAACGGCACGGCCGAACTCATCGCCTCGAACGGCACCACGCGCGAGGTTGTCAGCTTCTACCGCGTCGGCGATAGCCTGACGGGAAGCGGGATGCAGGTGAAGCTCGAAACCATGAAGACGCGCCTCCTCGGTGGCCCGCAGCGGGCGGTGGCGGTGCTCGTCTCGGCCGAAGCGCCCGGCGCCGGCACCTCGGCGCGCCCCGCCATCGACGCGTTCCTCGCAGCCCTCGGCCCGGTCGACACCCTCGCGGACCGCGCCGCCTCGGGCGGCCGCTAAGCCATGTGCGGCATCGCCGGCCTCTTCCACACCGACGTCCCCAAGCCGGTGGATCCCGCCCGCGTCAGGGCGATGACCGACGTCCTCGCCCATCGCGGCCCGGACGGGAGCGGCGTCTGGACGGCGCCGGGCGTCGGCCTCGGCCACCGCCGCCTGTCGATCATCGACCTCGAAGGCGGCGCCCAGCCGATGCTGACGCCCGACCGCCGCGTCGCCGTCACCTACAACGGTGAAATCTACAATTTCGAGGAGGTGAGGGCCGAGCTCGCCGCCAAGGGCCACGCCTTCCAGACCAACTCGGACACCGAAGTCATCCTCGCCGGGTGGCGCGAGTGGGGCCCGGACTGCCTCAGCCGCTTCAACGGCATGTTCGCCATCGCCCTGTACGATGCCGACCGCGACGCCCTCTTCCTTGCCCGCGACCGCTTGGGCGTGAAGCCGCTTTTCTATTCCCTGCTCCCCGATGGCGCCCTCATCTTCGCTTCGGAGCTGAAGGGCCTGCTCGCCCACCCGCGCCTCCGCCGCGAAGTCAGCCCGCACGCCGTCGAGGATTATCTCGCTTACGGCTACGTCCCCGACGACGCTTCGATCGTCGCCGGCGTCAGGAAGCTCCCCGCCGGCCACCACCTCCTCGTCCGCCGCGGCCGCGAAGTCCCCGCGCCGTCGCAATGGTGGGACGTCGATTTCTCCAACCCGTCCTCCCGGCCACTCAAAGCCCTGCAGGAGGAGATGGTCGACCGCCTCCGCGCGGCGGTCCGCTCGCGCATGGTCGCCGACGTGCCGCTCGGCGCCTTTCTTTCGGGCGGAGTCGACAGCTCGGCCGTGGTCGCCTTCATGGCCGAAGCCTCGCGCCAGGCGGTCCGCACCTGCTCGATCGGCTTCGACGA
>DASQND010000043.1:0-18796 GCA_035645215.1 Allosphingosinicella sp. | reverse complement strand
CCGCTTCGCGGTCGCCCGGAGAGGCCCGCCGGCGGCGTCGCTTGCTTGCGCGTAGCCCCGCTACGCGTCTGCGCTGCGCTCCTTGCCGGCGGGCCGCTCCGGACGATCCCGGCCATTGCGGGTATTGAGTACGGACCCTAGCCTCCGCGCGCAGCCTTCAGCCGCTCCCAGTAGCGGCACTGCGCCAGCACCTCGTCCGCACAGGCCGCGTCCTCGGCCGAGAGCTCCTCCCGCCATCCGCCGACGATCCCGCGCCGCGTCTTGTAGCTTTCCGGCCGCGCGGCGTCGCCCGGCCGCAGCCGCACGCCGAACAGGACCGCGCCCTCGCCGCTTTCCTCGAGCGCACGCATCCGGTCGAAGCGCCCGGCCGCGATGGCGGCCGCGACCGCCTCGTCCGACGCTTCCCTGCCGGTCAGGAACAGGTGCACGCGCCGAAACGCCGCCGCTGGGTGGCGCTGCATCTCTTCATATTCGACGAGCGTGAACGCCGGAAACTGCGCCCGGGCTTCCACCCACATCAGATTGAATGCCGCGATCTTCTCGATCCCGTGCCGCGGATCGCGCAGGAACCCGGAAAGATCGCCCTCGAACACCTTCGACCGGTGGCGCGCCTGGTACCAGGCGGAGACGAGCGTATCGCGCGGGTCGCGCACCATGAGCAGCACCCGGCGCCGGCGCCAGTAACGAAGCCCGTCGCCAAGCGCCTCCACCGGCCGCGCCTGCTCCTCGCTCGACCCGGCATGGCTGAACGGCACCTCCACCCCCGCGGCATGGAGCATCACCCGAAGCTGCGTCCGCCCCGACTTGGGATAGGAAATGATAACGGGGGATCCGGCGCGAAACAGCCGGTCGCGCAGGCGCCGGATGAGGCCCGTCACGGCGCGCCGTCCACCGGATAGGCGGTGGTGAACTTGACCCGCTCCATCGCGAACCTCGACGTCACGTTCTTGAGCGGCAGCAGCGCGATGAGGCGGCGGTAGAAGATGTCGTAGGCGGCCATGTTCGCCACCGCGATGCGGAGGAGATAATCGACGTCGCCCGCCATCCGGTAGACCTCCATGACTTGCGGCATATCCGACACGGTGCCGGCGAAGCGCTCCAGCCAGTCGGCGCTGTGGTCGCCCGTCATGATCTCGACGAAGACGGTGAGGCCGAGGCCCAGTTTGTCCGGATCGGCGAGGGCGACGCGGCGCTGGATGATGCCGGCTTCCTCCATCTTCTGGATGCGCCGCCAGCAGGGCGTCTGCGACAGATTCACCTGCGCCGCCACCTCGGCGACCGACAGCGAAGCGTCGGCCTGGAGCAAGGCGAGGATCCTGCGGTCGGTCGCGTCCACCAATCTACCTCCCGATATTGGAACATTCTTCTACTCTTCGGATGGTGCGGCGCAATAAGCCTGTTATCTCGCCCGCCCTCGTTGATCGCGCCCGGCAAGCGCCGTATCTCCCGATGCACGCAGTCCTGAACGGTCGCCGCGTCGTGCCCGGCGCGGCGGCTGGACTGGGTTTGTAGCAAAATCTTCCAAGAAGCTGAAATCCGTGGCAGACGCATCAGGGCCGATCCGAGCCCTCCCGGGCGCGATCGGCGGCGCCACGATCGCCGAGCGTCTTCGCGCCGCCGCGGTGGCCCTTCCAGGCCGTATCGTCTTCACCACCAGCTTCGGTCTCGAAGACCAGCTCGTCAGCCACTTCATCTTCACCGAGAAGCTGCCGATCGAAGTGGCGACGCTCGCCACCGGCCGGCTTTTCCCGTCGACCTACAAGCTGTGGCAGGAAACCGAGGAGCGCTACGGCGTCCGCATCAAGGCCTTCTACCCCGAAGCCGACGCGGCGGCGGCGATGGTCGCCGACCAGGGCATCAACGGCTTCTATTACTCGAAGGAGGCGCGGATCGCCTGCTGCACCGTGCGCAAGGTCGAGCCGCTCGGCCGCGCCCTCGCCGGCGCTTCCGCCTGGGTGACGGGCCTGCGCGCCGACCAGTCCGGCCAGCGTTCCTCCGTCGCCCTCGCCGCCTGGGACAACGAGCGCGGCCTCCTCAAGCTCGCGCCGCTATACGACTATACCCGCGGCCGAGTCGCCGCCGAAGTCGAAGCGCTCGGCGTGCCTGTCAACGAAGTCCACGCGCAGGGATTCCTCTCGATCGGCTGCGCGCCCTGCACCCGCGCCCTCGCGCCGGGCGAGCCGGAGCGCGCCGGCCGCTGGTGGTGGGAAACGGACGCCGCGAAGGAATGCGGCCTCCATGTCGGCGGCGACGGCCGCCTCGTCCGGAGCGGCGCCGCGTGACGCCCCGCCGCCCCCGCGAGACCCCCGCGCGCATCGCGCCGCTCCCGAACCTCCCCCTCTTCCACAAGCTGGCGGGCCGCAAGGTTCTGGTCGTCGGGATCGGAGAAGGCGCGCGCTGGAAAGCCGAGCTGATTGCCGCTGCCGGCGCCGACGTCGTGCAGCGGACCCACTGGACCGCGGCCGATCTCGAAGGCGCCGCACTCGCCGTCGCCGACCTCCCCGACCGCGCCGAAGCCCTGCGCTTCGCCGCCGCCGCCAGGGCGGCGCGGGTGCCGGTCAACATCGTCGACCAGACGGACCTTTGCGACGTCCAGTTCGGAACCATCGTCAACCGGAGCCCCGTCGTCCTCGCCATCTCCACGGACGGCGCCGCGCCGATGCTGGGCCAGTCGATCCGCGCCCGGATCGAAAGCGTCCTCCCGCTCGGCCTTTCGGGGTGGGCGGAAGCCGCCAAGGCCTGGCGCCCCCGCCTCAAGCGGCGGGTCCCGGACTTCGGCGCCCGCCGCGGCTTCTGGAAGCGCTTCACCGAAACCGCCTGGGCCAATATCGACCGCGCCCCCTCCCGGGCGGACTTCGACACCCTCCTCCGAGGCACGCCGCAGCGCGCCGTCGGCTCCGTCACCCTCGTCGGCGCCGGCCCCGGCGACCCCGAACTTCTCACGCTGAAGGCCGTCCGCGCCCTCCAGAACGCGACCGTGATCCTTTACGACGACCTGGCCGGCCCCGACATCCTCGAGCTCGCCCGCCGCGAGGCGAAGCGCGTCGCCGTCGGCAAGACCGGCCACGGCCCCTCCGTCCCCCAGGGCGAGATCAACGCCCGCATCATCGCCCTCGCCCGCGCCGGCGAGACGGTGGTGCGCCTCAAGGGCGGCGATCCGCTCATCTTCGGCCGCGCCACCGAAGAGATCGACGCCTGCCGCGCCGCCGCCATCGACGTCGCGATCGTCCCCGGCATCTCCGCCGCCCAGGGCGCCGCCGCCGCGCTCGGCATTTCGCTCACCGAACGCACCCGCGCCCGCCGCATCCAATATGTCACCGGCCACGGCGCCGACGGCCGCCTTCCCGGCGACATCGACTGGGGCGCCATCGCCGACCGCCGCGCGACCACCGTGCTTTACATGCCGAGAAAGACGCTCGGCGAATTCGTCCGCAAGGCGCTCGCCAAGGGGCTCGATCCCGAGACGCCCGCAGTGGCAATCGCCTCGGCAACCCGCCCCGACCAGGTCCATGCCGGCGCCGCCATTGCCTCGATCCCGCCGCTCGTGGCAGGGCTTCCCGCCGGCGTGCCGGTGACCGTCATCATCGGCTGGGTGGCGCGCGATCTCGCTGCCGCGCCCGCCGAGCTCCTCCCCTTCAGGATCGCCTCATGAGCGCGCGCACCCTCAGCCACCTCGAAGAGCTCGAAGCCGAGAGCATCGAGATCATGCGCGAAGTGGTCGCCGAAACCGAGCGCCCCGTGATGCTCTATTCCGTCGGCAAGGATTCGGCGGTGATGCTCCATCTCGCCCGCAAGGCCTTCTTCCCCGCGCGCCCGCCCTTCCCGCTCCTCCATGTCGATACGACCTGGAAGTTCCGCGACATGTATGCGCTGCGCGACCGCATCGCGGCGGAAAGCGGCATGGAGCTCCTCGTCCATCGCAATCCGGAGGCGGAGCGGCTCCAAATCAACCCGTTCGATCACGGCGCCCTCCACACCGACATGTGGAAGACGGAAGGTTTGAAGCAGGCGCTCGACCTCCACGGCTTCGACGCGGCCTTCGGCGGCGCGCGGCGCGATGAGGAAAAGAGCCGCGCCAAGGAGCGCATCTTCTCCTTCCGCTCGGCCAACCACCGCTGGGACCCGAAGAACCAGCGCCCGGAACTGTGGAGCCTCTACAACGCCCGCAAAAGCCCGAAGGAGACGATCCGCGTCTTCCCGCTCTCGAACTGGACCGAGCTCGACGTTTGGCAATATATCTATGCCGAGGACATCCCCATCGTCCCCCTCTACCTCGCCGCGCCGCGCCCCACGGTGGTGCGAGACGGCACCCTCGTGATGGTCGACGACCACCGCTTCCCGCTCCTCCCCGGCGAGAAGCCGGTGCAGCGCTCCGTCCGCTTCCGCACCCTCGGCTGCTACCCCCTGACCGGCGCCGTCGAAAGCGAGGCGGCGACGCTCCCCGAAGTCATCCGCGAAATGCTCGTCGCCACCACGTCCGAGCGCGAAGGGCGGGTCATCGACAAGGACGGCGGCGGCGCTTCGATGGAGCGCAAGAAGCAGGAAGGGTATTTCTGATGCTTCCCGCGTCCCTGCGGCACCGTTTTCCGGCGGAGGCCGGAACGTTGGCCGCTGCTCCCAGCGCTCCGGCCTTCGCCGGAGCACGTATTGCTTCGACTGAGACCGTCTGATGGACACCGCCTATCGCAACCCCACCCCCGCCGAAGCGGCGCGCGCCGAGCTGGAGCGCTACCTCGCCGACCAGTCTTCGAAGTCGCTGCTGCGCTTCATCACCTGCGGGTCGGTGGACGACGGCAAGTCGACCCTGATCGGCCGCCTCCTCTACGATTCCAGGATGCTGTTCGAGGACCAGCTCGCCGCCCTCGCCAGAGACAGCAGGCGCTCGGGGACGCAGGGCGACAGGCTCGACCTCGCCCTTCTCGTCGACGGCCTCGCCGCCGAGCGCGAGCAGGGGATCACCATTGACGTCGCCTACCGCTTCTTCGCGACCGAGCAGCGCAAGTTCATCGTCGCCGACACGCCCGGCCACGAGCAATATACGCGCAACATGGCGACGGGCGCTTCGACCGCAGACCTCGCCGTGATCCTGATCGATGCGAGGAAGGGCGTCCTCACCCAGACGCGGCGGCACAGCTTTCTCGTCCACCTGCTCGGCATTCGCAACCTGGTGCTGGCGGTGAACAAGATGGACCTCGTCGGCTACGACCAGGGGCGCTTCGACGCCATCGTCGAGGATTACCGCGCCTTTGCGCGCGAAGCGGGGATCGAAGGCTTCACGGCCATTCCCGTGTCGGGGCTTGCCGGGGAAAACGTCACCTTCCGCTCGTCGGCCATGCCCTGGTACCGGGGCCCGGCCCTGCTCGAGCATCTCGAGACGGTGCCGGTCGCAGGGCGCGCGGCCGCCGGGGAGCCGTTCCGCATGGCGGTCCAGTGGGTGAACCGGCCGGACCAGAACTTCCGCGGCTATGCTGGCCGGATCGCCAGCGGGCGTGTGCGTTCGGGCGACGAGATCGCGATCCTCCCCGCCGCCCGCCGCTCTCGCGTGGCGCGGATCGTCACCTTCGGCGGCGACCTCGACGAAGCCGTCGCCGGGCAATCGGTGACGCTGACGCTCGCCGACGAAGTCGATTGCTCGCGCGGCGACGTCATCGCCTCGGCCGAAGCGCCGCCGCAGGCCGCGGGCCGCATCGCCGCGACCCTCGTCTGGATGTCCGACGAGGCGATGGTCCCGCACCGCTCCTATTGGCTCAAGATCGGCGCCCAGACCCTCTCCGCCGCCATCGGCGCCATGGGCCCGGTCACCGACATGAACACGATGGAGCGGAGGCGCGCCGCCGCGCTCGGCCTCAACGACATCGGCCGGGTCGAGATCGACCTCGACCGCGACGTTCCCGCCGTCCTTTATTCGCAGAACCGGCGCCTCGGCGGCTTCATCCTGATCGACAAGCTGACGCACGCCACCGTCGCGGCCGGGCTGGTCGAAAGCGCGGCGCCCCGCAGCGGGCATGCGCAAGCGGACGGGGCCGAGGCGATCCTTTGGATCTCGGGCGCGGGCCGGGAGGCCTATGCTGCGCGCGAGGCGGAGCGGCTGCGGGCGCTCGGCCGGCCGGTGGCGGTGCTGGACGAGGCGGCGCTGAGCGGACTCGCGTCCGGCGATCCGGCCGAGACGATCCGCCGCGCCCGCGAAGTGGCGAAACTGATGAGCGATGCGGGCGTGCAGGTGCTGGTGACGATCGAGGTGGCGCCCGAGGAGGCGCATCCGGGGCGGATCGTCGCGGCCGGCGAGGCGGAGGGCGGCGAAGGCCCGCACGAATGGGTGATCTGATGACGGCACGGCAGGTTTTCCCGGAAGGCGCGCTCAGCGACACCCTCCCCGTCTATGTGCAGCACAATCCGCACTTCGGCTTGCCGAGGGACGAAGCGCCGATCGTCTTGGTCGGCGCCGGCACCGGCGTCGCGCCCTATCGCGGCTTCCTGCAGGAGCGCGAGGCGACGGGCGCCGGCGGCGGCAAGTCCTGGCTCTTCTTCGGCGAGCGCAACTTCCGCTCCGACTTCCTCTACCAGACCGAGTGGCAGGGCTGGCTGAAGGACGGCACGCTTTCCCGCATGGACGTCGCCTTTTCACGCGACGCCGCCGCCAAGGTCTACGTCCAGCACCGGATGATGGAGCAGGCCAGGGACATCTGGGCCTGGCTCGAGGACGGCGCCCATTTCTACGTCTGCGGCGACGAGAAGAGCATGGCGCGCGACGTCCACGAAACCCTGATCGCGATCGTGGCCCAGGAAGGCGGCGTCGATCGCGACACCGCCGAAGACTACGTCCGCAAGCTGGCGGCGAACCACCGCTACCAGCGCGACGTCTACTGACGTGCACCAGCGTCCCCACCCGTTCGGTCCGAGCGAAGTCGAGGACCGCTGCCGAGCGAAGCCGAGGCCTTTTCTCGACTTCGCTCGAAAGGGTGTCTCGACTTCGCTCGACACGAACGGCTCTGGCCGTCTGCTGCCCTTTCCCTCCTTGCGAGTTAGGTCCCATGACCACCGAAACCACTACCGTCGACCGCTCGGCGGATATTTCGCAGCCGCTGTCCAACCTGGGGCCGGACGAGACGCTCAAGTATAACAGCGACTATCTCCGCGGCTCGATCGACCAGGGGCTGCTCGACCGGATCACCGGCGGCGTGACATTCGAAGACAACAAGCTGATGAAGTTTCATGGCATCTACCAGCAGGACGACCGCGACGTGCGCGACGAGCGGCGGCGGCAGAAGCTGGAGCCCGCCTTTACCTTCATGGTCCGCGTCCGCCTGCCCGGCGGGGTCTGCACGCCCGGGCAGTGGCTCAAGATCGACGAACTCGCCCGCGCCCACGGCGGCGACCAGATTCGGCTGACGACCCGCCAGACCTTCCAGTTCCACTGGGTGGTGAAGGAGGGTCTGAAACCCACCATCCAGGGCCTCCACGACGTCCTCCTCGACACGATCGCGGCCTGCGGCGACGATGCGCGAACGGTGATGGCGACGGCGAACCCCGAGGATTCCGCTCTCCACGCGGAAGTCGCGGCGCTTTCGAAGCAGCTCAGCGACCATGTCATCCCCAAGACCCGCGCCTATCACGAAATCTGGTACGGCGAGGAGAAGGTCGCGACTTCAGAAGGCGAGGAGGAGGAGCCCTTTTACGGGCGCACCTATCTGCCGCGGAAGTTCAAGATCGGCTTCGTCGTCCCGCCGTCCAACGACATCGACGTCTACACGCAGGACATGGGCTTTATCGCGATTCGAGGCGCGGACGGGTCGCTCGAAGGCTTCAACGTCACGATCGGCGGCGGCATGGGCCGCACCGACAACGAGCCCGCCACCTATCCGCGCCTCGGCGACGTGATCGGCTTTATCGCCAAGGACAGTCTGATCGCCGCCGCGGACGCCATCGTCTCCGTCCAGCGCGACTATGGCAACCGCAAGGTCCGCGCCCGCGCCCGCTTCAAGTACACGGTCGACGACAGGGGTCTCGGCTGGGTCAAGGGCGAGGTCGAGCGGCGCATGGGCGCGGCGTTCGAGCCGGCGCGGCCCTACGAGCTCACCTCCAACGGCGACGTCTTCGGCTGGCGGGGAACGGACAACGGCCGCTTCAACTACACGCTCTTCATCGAGAACGGCCGCATCGCCGACCGCCCCGGCAAGCCGCTCATGGCGGTGCTCCGCGCCCTCGCCCGCGTGCACAAGGGCACGTTGCGGCTGACCCCGAACCAGAACGTGGTGGTCGCCGATGTCGCGCCGGAGGACCGCCCCGCGATCGACGCGGTGCTCGCCGAGCACGGCCTGTCCGACAACGGCCGGACCAGCGCGTTGCGTCTCAACTCCATGGCCTGCGTCGCGCTTCCCACCTGCCCTCTCGCCATGGCCGAAGCTGAGCGCTACCTTCCCGATCTCGTCGGCAAGGTGGAGGGGATGTTGGAAAGCCAGGGGCTCACCGATACGCCCATTACGATGCGGATGACGGGCTGCCCCAACGGCTGTGCGCGGCCTTACGTCGCCGAAATCGCCTTCACCGGCCGCGCACCCGGCAAGTACAATCTGTACCTGGGCGGCGGCTTCCACGGGGAGCGGCTGAACCGCCTCTACCGCGAGAATATCGGCGAAGCGGCGATCCTCGAAATCCTTGGCGAGATGCTCGGCCGCTACGCCGTTGAGCGGCAGGAAGGCGAACGCTTCGGCGACTTCACCGTGCGCGCCGGCTATCTGGACGCGGCTGCGGCATGACCAGCGAGCTCCTGCTCGCCATCGCGCCCTTCGTCGCGGTCGGCTTCGCGGCGCAGCTCGTCGACGGCGCGCTCGGCATGGCCTTCGGCGTCATATCGAGCACGCTCCTGATCAGCCTCGGCGTGCCGCCTGCCGCCGCGTCGGCGGGCGTGCACACGGTGGAGACCTTCACGACGGCGGCGTCCGGGATCAGCCACGTCCTCCACAAGAACGTCGATTGGCGCCTCTTCCGGCGGCTCGTCATTCCAGGCGTGATCGGCGGCGTGCTCGGCGCCTATGTGCTGACGCAGGTCCATGCCGACGCGGCGCGCCCGCTCGTCCTGGCCTATCTCAGCGCCATCGCAATCTACCTTATCTGGCGCGGCCTTCGCTTTCCGCCGGCTGAGAAGACGCCGCGCTTCGTCGGGCCGCTCGGCTTTGCCGGCGGCTTTCTCGACGCGGCGGGCGGCGGCGGATGGGGACCGGTCGTGACGTCCAACCTCCTCCTCCAGGGCGCCGACCCGCGCCGGACGATCGGCACCGTCAACACGGCGGAGTTCTTCCTGACGGTGACGATCTCCGCCACCTTCATCGCCGCATTGGGCTGGGCGGCGTTCACGACCGCGACGGTCGGCCTGCTGATCGGCGGCGTACTGGCCGCGCCCTTGGGGGCGGTCATGGCGAAGAAGGTCGCGCCCAAGCACCTCCTGATCCTGGTGGGGAGCGCTTTACTGATCACCAGCCTCTACGGCATCTGGCGCGCGCTTTCCTGAGGCGAGCACGTCACCCCGGACTTGATCCGGGGTCCACCTTCTTGAGCCGCGAGAGAAGAAGGTGGATGCCGGATCAAGTCCGGCATGACAGCGGGTCAGCGCGTCCCGTAGGTGCGGTCGCCCGCGTCGCCGAGGCCGGGGACGATGTAGCCGTGCTCGTTCAGCTCCTCGTCCATGCCGGCGGCCCAGATCGGCACGTCCGGATGCGCTTCGCGCAGCGCTTCGGCGCCGGGGCGGGCGGCGAGGAGGCAGACGAAGCGCATGTCGGTGACGCCCGCTTCCTTGAGGCGGTCGATGGCGGCGGTGGCGGTGTGGCCCGTGGCGAGCATCGGGTCGACGACGATGACGCGGCGGTCCGCCACGTCGTCCGGAGTCTTGAAATAATATTCGATGGCTTCGAGCGTCGCCGGGTCGCGGTAGAGGCCGATATGGGCGACGCGGGCCGAGGGGACGAGATCGAGCATCCCTTCCGCCATGGCGAGGCCGGCGCGCAGGATCGGGGCGAAGACCAGCTTCTTGCCGGCGATGGCCGGGAGCTGCGCCGAGGCGATCGGAGTCTGGACCGGGACGCGCTCCACGGGCAAGTCGCGCGTCACTTCATAGCAGAGCAGGGTCGCAAGCTCCCGGACGACGGTGCGGAAGAGCTGGATCGAGCTCGTCCGGTCGCGAAGGATGGTGAGCTTGTGCTGCACCAGGGGGTGCGAAACGATCGTGAGGCCGTCCATTAGAATACCGTTCCGTCGCTGATGATGGTGAAAGGAGGGCCGCCGCCCGGGCGAAGCTCCGCCGCGATTTGCCGACCCGCCGCCCAGCTCCCGCCTTCGAGCATGCGCGCGAGCGGGAATTGGCTCTCCGAAACGCCGAGCCGCTCGCGCACGAGCGGCGCCATGCGGTCGAGCAGGGCGACCGTCATCGCGCGCCAGGCGACGATGAGGGGATCGGAGACGTGGTGGGCGCGCGCCGCGTCTTCGGGATCGGCGAGGACCAGCACGCCCGTGTCCACGAACAGGCCGCCGTTGCGATATTCGGCGAGGCCGGTCAGGCCGTCTACGTCGACCACCTCGACGCCGCCTTCCTGCAGCGGCTCGATCAGCGAATAGCTCAGCCATTGCGACAGCTTGTGGAGCGGGACGAGCCCGTCGGTCGCGTCGTCGCGGCGGATGGCGGGGTGACGCCAGCAATCGCCGAGCGGGACGCCGTCCAATTCGAGCCGGTCCGCCCAGACGGGCCCGAGCGCCTCGAGGAGCAGCTCGAGGATCGCGGGCGCCGGGAGCGGCCCGCCGCCGGCGCGCGCGGCGAGGATGTCGAACAGGCCGCCGGGGCGCCCGGCGGGGAAGAGGTCCGGCCGCGCGGCGACTTGCGCGCCGAGACGACGCAGCAGGTTCGCGCGGCCTTCGAGGCCGGCGAGGGGATTGTCCCGGGAGACTTGGAAGCCGGCGGCGAGCGTGTCGGTCTCGAGCGACGCAACGTCGCGGAGCGACCCCGCCTCGAACATGCGCTGGCTGGCGACGGCGAGACCTTCCGAGCGGGTGAAGGTCTTGCCGGTTTCCTCGTCCGTGTAGCGCCACCCCGGGCCGGAGCCGGCGTCGAGCAACACCGAGAGGATGACCAGATCGAAGGCGGCGCGCCCCCGCTCGCGGGGATCGCCTTCCGGAAGCTTCGGAGCCCCGGCCACGAAGTGACGAAACCGAGCATGAAATGGTATGCGCAGGTCCGGATACGCTTCGCGAGTCACCGCCGCAGTGCGGTCGGCGGCGTCGTGCAGGCGGTCCAGATCGACACGCCAGCCGTCGACGCGGCCTTCCAGCGCGAGGTTCAGCATCTCATGCGCTCGCTCGCGAACGGCCGCGGCGCTGAGGAGGGCGCGGATGGGGTCGGTCACAGGCTCAACCTTCATTGCGAGGAGCGAAGCGACGACGCAATCCAGTCGGCCTCTGAGACCTGCACAAGCGCCCACTGGATTGCTTCGCTTCGCTCGCAATGACGGTGGGGCGGTGGGAAGCGGCGTGCGGCAAGCTCAGAATTTCCCGAGGTCCCGGCCGACGACCTTCTTGAGCGCGTCTTCGCTCGGGGCGCCATCGGGCGTGTAATAGCCGGCGGCTTTCTTGGCCTCCATCTCCACGCTCGCGTCGGGCGGGACGAGATCGTCGGGGATCGGTACGCGTTCGCCGATTTCGATGCCGCCGGTGACCAGGGCGTCGTGTTTCATGTTGGACATTGAGACGAAACGGTCGATGCGGTCGATGCCGAGCCAGTGGATGACGTCCGGCATCAATTGCTGGAAGCGGGCGTCCTGGACGCCGGCGACGCATTCGGTGCGCTCGAAATAGGTCGCGGCCTGATCGCCGCCCGGCTGGCGCTTCCGGGCATTGTAGACGAGGAACTTGGTCACTTCGCCGAGCGCGCGGCCTTCCTTCCTGTTGTAGACGATGAGGCCGACGCCGCCCGCCTGGGCGCCCAATGTCGCTTCCTCGATGCCGTGGGTGAGATAAGGGCGGCAGGTGCAGATGTCGGAGCCGAACACGTCGGACCCGTTGCACTCGTCGTGGACACGGCAGGTCAGCGTCTTGGAACGATCGCCCAGATAGGCCGGGTCGCCGAAGATGTAGAGCGTCATGCCGCCGATCGGCGGGAGGAAGACGGAGAGATCCGGGCGGGTGACGAGCTCCGGATACATGCCGCCGGTCTGCTCGAAGAGGCAGCGGCGAAGGCTCGCCTCGGCCACGCCGAAGCGCTCGGCGACGCCCGGGAGCCACCAGACCGGATCGACGGCGATCTTGGTGACGGACACGTCGCCCGCCTCGTGGACGATCTCGCCGTCGACCTTGAGCCGGCCGGACGCGATGGCGGACTGGATTTCCGGAAGCGTCAGGCGCGCCTTGGTGATGGCGATGGAGGGGCGGATGTCGGACCCCGCCTCGATCATCGCGCTGAAGTCGCTGGCGATGCGGTGGCCCCAGGGATCGAGCGAGACGATCTTGGACGGGTCGCCCCATTGCCGGTGCGGGCCGATCTCGCAGACCGGCGACGTGTCGTGGAGGTCGGGCCGCGCCTGCGGGTCCATCGCGCCCGATGAGATGGCGAGCGCGCGGTAGATGGAATAGGAGCCGCCATGCGCGCCGATGGCGTTGCGGTCGCCCTTCGAATTGACGGTGGCGATGACGGGCCCGCGCTCCTCGGCGGTGGCCGCGCCCCAAGTCAGCGGGAAGCGCGCCGGCGCGCGCGAGCCCGGATGGGACGTCAGCCGGATGTGGCCGCTCTTCGCCTGTGTCGCCTCCAAGGCTCGTCTCCTCTCAGTGGGGCCTGTTCGGCCTCTCGAGCGGAGACGCTACGCCAGCAATCGCCGCTCGGCTAGAGTCGGCGTTCGCAACGTGGATCAGGCGGGAAGGACGCCCGTCGCCGCACCGGCCGTTTTGAACATGGTCAGGATCTGGCCGACCTGCTCGTCGGTGTGATCGGCGCAGAGCGAGCAGCGCAGGAGATACATGCCGGCCGGCGTCGCGGGCGGGCGGGCCATGTTGACGTACAGGCCCTGCTCGAGAAGCGCCTGCCACATGCGCACCGTGGTGTCCTGATCGGGAAGGAGCACGGCGATGATCGCCGACTGGGCGTCGGGCGTGGCGAGATTGAAGCCCAGTTCGCAGAGGCCCAGGTGAAGGCGCTTGCTGTTCTTCCAGAGGTGCGCGCGCTTCTCGCCGGCATGCATGAGCTTGCGGATCGAGGTCGCGGCGGTCGCGACCACCGAAGGCGGGAGCGAGGCGGTGAAGACATAGGGGCGGCAGACGAGGCGCATCACGTCGAACTTCGGGTGGTTCGAGACGACGAAGCCGCCCACGGTCCCGACTGACTTGGAGAAGGTGCCGACGACGAAATCGACGTCGTCGGACACGCCCGCTTCCTCGAAAACGCCGCGCCCGTGCTCGCCGAAAAAGCCCATGCCGTGCGCTTCGTCGACGACGATCATGGCGCCGTGCTTCTTCGCGACCGCGACCATTTCGGCGAGCGGGGCGATGTCGCCGAGCATCGAATAAACGCCTTCGAGGACGACGAGGCGGCCGCCCTCCGCCGGAAGCCGGCCGAGGCGCTTGTCGAGATCCTCGACGCTGTTGTGGCGGAAGCGGACGATCTGGGCGTTGCCGAGCGCGCAGCCGTCGTAGATCGACGCGTGGCTGTCGGCATCGAGGATGATGTAATCCTCCTTGCCCGCGATGGTCGACATGAGGCCGAGATTGGCCTGGTAGCCGGTCGAGAAGACCATGGCGTGCTGGGTGCCGTAGAATTCCTTGAGCGCGTCCTCGACTTCGCGGTGCCCCTGGTAGGTGCCGTTGAGGACGCGAGACCCGGTCGTGCCGGCGCCATATTCGTCGAGCGCCTTCTTGCCGGCCGCGATCACGTCCGGATCGAAGGTCATGCCCATATAATTGTAGGTGCCGAGCAGGATCGTCTCCTTGCCGCCGATGATCGCGCGGGTCGGCGAGAGCACCTGCTCCATGACGAGCGCGAATGGATCGCGCACGCCCGTGTCGAGCAGGGCCTTGCGCTCCGCGATCAGCGGATCGAACTTGGAGAAGAGATCGCGGCCGTGGGACGGCGCGATGCCGGTCTCGTCGGCGGGATCGAACGGGGTTCGTGCGGCTTCGGTCAAATCAAATCCTCCCCATCGGAGATGGGGAGGGGGACCACCCGAAGGGTGGTGGAGGGGTAAGGGGCGCAGGCCGAGCCAGTTACCCCTCCACCATGCTTCGCCCCGCGGCTGCTGCGCAGCCGGTTCCGGCTCTCGGCATGCCCCCGGCATGCCGACCCGCCTACACCCCCCTCCCCCCGCGCTCCGCGCGCGGGGAGGATATCGGCCACGCCGCTCATGCCCCTGCCTTCAATTTCTCGACGGCGTCGACGAGCTGGCCGACGGTTTCGATCTCGGCCTGCATGTTCATCGTGATCAGGATGTCGAACTCGTCCTCGATCGCCGCCACGAAATCCATGACGGTGAGGCTGTCCCATTCGAGATCGCCCGCGAAGGTCGTGGTCTCGGAAAGGGCGACGCCCTTCTTGTTGAACGGCTCGATCAGCTCGGCGACCCTGGCGGAGGTCTCGTCTCTGGTGGTCATGCGCAGCCCTTTAGGTTTCGGCGTCCCCCCTGCCAAGCGAATAGGGCCGGAAGGTGGCCCCCGCTTGGCAAGCCGCGAGCCCGCGTGCCACAACGGCGGCGAAACGGAAGGGGCGCCGCTTTGGAACAGGATGGGGAAACGGCGGCCGCGCCCAACTATTCGCCGAACGCGGTGCACCTCATGCGCACGACGCAGCTCAGCCACCTCCAGCTTTCGGTCATGGCGGACCAGAAAGCGAGCATCCTGATGGGCGCGAGCTTCGTCATCTTCACAATCACGATCGGGCAGGCGCGCGGGACGACGCCGCCCGTGCCGCTCCTGATCCTCGGCGCGGCCGCGTTCCTTTCGGCGATCTGCGCGGTGCTCTGCGTGGTGCCCGCGTTCCGGCGGCGCAAGGCGGGGAGCGTGAACCTCCTCTTCTTCGGAAGCTTCACCCAGCTCAGCGAGGAGGAATTCACCGACGAGATCGTCGCGAAGCTGCGCGACGACGACACGATCTACCGGACGATGGCGCGGGACATCTACCAGAATGGCTGCGTGCTCCAGCACAAGAAGTATCGGATGCTCGGCTGGGCCTACCGGATCTTTCTTACGGGGCTGGTGGCGAGCGGGGCGGCGTTTGTGGTGGGGTATGCGGCCTCATAATCCTCCCCATCGGAGATGGGGAGGGGGACCACCCGGAGGGTGGTGGAGGGGTAAAAGACGAGGCCTCGCCAGCTACCCCTCCACCATGCTTCGCATGGTCCCCCTCCCCAAGCCTAGCTTGGGGAGGATTTTATTTGAGCCAGCCTTGCGCCTTGTACCAGTCGGCGGTGTCCTTGAGGCCGGTCGGGGTGCGGACCTTGGGGGTCCAGAGGAGGGCCGGCACGCGGCGGTCGGGGGACGAGACCCAGTCGGGGTGGCAGTAATAGCCGACGCGGTCGGGGGTGAGCTTCGCCCTGGAACGGCGGAAGAAGCGGTCGAGGCCGGCGGCGGCGCGCATCACGGGGCGGGGCACGGAGACGGTGGCGGCGCGGCGGCCGTAGATGCGGCCCAGGGTGCGGGCGAAATGGCGGTGCTCCCAGCCGCCTTCGCGGGCGTCGTCGGGCTCGTAGGTTTCGGCATAGGTGTCGGGTTCGTCGAGGACGGCGAGGATGAGGCGGCAAAGGTCGTCGACGTGGAGCACGGAGAAGCGTCCGCCCGGCGGCAAAGCGACGAAGCCGCGCCTGGCCATGCGGAACAGCTCCATCGTCTCGCGGTCGCCTGGGCCGTAGACGGCGGGCGGGCGGATCACCGTCCAGTCGAGCCCCGAGGCGGCGACGAGACGCTCGGACCTGGCCTTCGACCAGCCGTAATTGGAAAGCTCCGGCTCGCGGGCGGCGAGGGAGGAGACGTGGACGAAGCGCTTGACCTTCGCGCGGCGCGCCGCGTCGATCATGTTCGCGGTGCCGGCGACGTTGACGCGCTCGAAGCCGGCGCGGTCCGGCTCGTTGATCGCGCCGGCGATGTGGATCACGGCTTCGGCACCTTGGCAGAGCTTCTGGAGCGCGTCGGGCCGGTCGAGCGCGCCTTCGACCCAGTCGACGCCTTCCTCGGGCGGGCGCCACTTGCGGGTGAGGGCGCGGATTTCGTAGCCGGCCGCCGTCGCGAGCGCGAGGAAGCGGGCGCCGACGAAGCCGGTTCCGCCGGTGACGGCGAGCGTGCGGATCTTGCGGTGTTTATTAGGTTTCACAGGTAGCAATCACCCGTTCGGTTCGAGCGAAGTCGAGAACCGCCTTCGAGCGCAGCGAGAACCGGGCGCCCGAGGAAAAGAAGAAAAGCCTCGACTTCGCTCGGCAGCGGTCCTCGACTTCGCTCGGACCGAACGGGGGATCACAGCGGAGACCATTCGCTTTCGTCGGCGTCGGCCGCGGCCTTTTTGTCGTCCTGTGTGCTGAGATGCTCCATCAGCGCATCCAGCACCTCGGGGACCCCTGCCCCGCTCATCGCCGAGACGATGAGCGGCCGGACGCCCGCTTCCTCTTCGAGCTCGTCGGCGAGGCCGTCGAGCAGCTCCCGGTCCAGCGTGTCGGCCTTGCTGAGGGCGAGCACTTCGGGCTTGTCCTCCAAGCCCTCGCCGTAAGCTTCGAGCTCGTCGCGGACGATGCGGTAGGCTTCGCTCACGTCCTCGGCATTGGCGTCGACGAGGTGGAGGAGCACGCGGGTGCGTTCGACATGGCCGAGGAAGCGGTCGCCGATGCCGGCGCCTTCCGCGGCGCCTTCGATGAGGCCGGGAATGTCGGCCATGACGAATTCGCGCTCGCGGTGGCGGACGACGCCGAGCTTGGGGTGCAGCGTCGTGAACGGATAGGCGCCGACCTTGGCGTTGGCGTTGGTGACGGCGTTGATGAAGGTCGATTTGCCGGCATTAGGCAGGCCGACCAGGCCAACGTCGGCCAAGAGCTTCAGCCGCAACCAGACCCACATTTCCTCGCCCGGCCAGCCGGTGCCGTGCTGGCGCGGGGCGCGGTTGGTCGCGGTCTTGTAGCTCGCATTGCCGCGGCCGCCGTCGCCGCCCTTCAGGAACACGACGCGCTGGCCGATCTCGGTGAAATCGGCGAGCACGGTTTCCTTGTCTTCGGAAATGATCTGCGTGCCGACCGGGACCTTGATGAGGAGGTCGTCGCCGCCGGCGCCCGTCTGGTTGCGGCCGTGGCCGCCCTTGCCGCGCGGCGCCTTGAAATGCTGGGTGTAGCGGAAGTCGATCAGGGTGTTGAGACCCTCCACCGCTTCGAAGACGATGTCGCCGCCCTTGCCGCCGTTGCCGCCGTCCGGCCCGCCATATTCGACATATTTCTCGCGCCGGAAGCTGACGGCCCCGGGGCCGCCCGAGCCGGAGCGGATGAAGATCTTCGCCTGGTCTAGAAAGTGCATCGCCGCGATGTAAGCGCGGGCGTTCGCTTATGCCAGTCCGGGCTCGCGCGGCGGGGCGACGGCGGCGATGAGATGGCGGCGGGCGAGCTCGCGGGCCTTGTCGCGCGGGAGGCCGAGCGCGCCGGCCATGGCTTCGCCGAGGAGCGAATCGCCGAGCGCGGACAGGATGAGCCAGAGGGTGGTCTCGTGGACGGGCCGGTCCTCATGGCCTTCGCCGAGGCGATCGACGAGGCGGTGGATCGATTCGAGGATGGGATTGAGCGCCTCGCGGTCGCCGGACAGGATCATCCAGGCGGCGAGCGCGCCGCCGCCCTCGCGGCCGAAGGCGTCGAAGGTGCGGTCGACCACTTCGCGCGGATCGACGACTCCGGCGCGGGCGAGCTCGACGGCTTCGGCGATGTGGGCCGTCACCCGCTCGCTGATCAGGCGCGCGAGGCCCGCCTGCAGCCCCGCCGCCGATCCGAAATGGTGGAGGAGGTTCGCGTGGGTCTTGCCGATACGCGCCGCCACCGCCTTCAGCGTCACGGCCTGCGGGCCGTTTTCGATGAGGAGGGTGCGCGCCGCTTCGAGCGCGGCGGCGCGGCTGTCCTCGGGCGAGAGGCGCTCCCGGACTATTGACATTGGTGTAAGTAGTTGCCATTCATGACTCAAGGAGTACATCATGGCCGGGCAAGCGACACCCTCCGATCTCACCATCGTTCCGCGCGACCGCCGGTTCGGGCGCGGCGTCAAGACCGACCGCTGGTGGATGGGCGGCGATCCCGTTGGGACGGCGCTCTACAATGCGCTGTCCGCGACCTTTCCCAAGGGCGAGGCCTTTTTCGTGGAGAGCGTGCGGGCGTTTCGCGAGGGGGCGGATCCGAAGCTCGCCGGCGAGATCAAGGCATTTACGACGCAGGAAGTGATGCACAGCCGCGAGCATGTGCAGTTCAACAAGCGCGCGCATGAGGCGGGCTACGACCTGGCGCCGCTCGAGGTGCAGGTCGAGAAGCGGCTCGCCTTCGTGCGGTCCAAGCCGCCGATCGCCAGCCTCGCCGCGACCATGGCGCTGGAGCATTTCACCGCCATTCTCGCCCATGAGCTGCTCGCCGATCCGCGGCACCTCCATGGTGCGGACGCGGAGACGGCGGCGATGTGGCGCTGGCATGCGATCGAGGAGATCGAGCATAAGGGCGTCGCCTACGACACCTGGATGCATGCGACCAAGGCGTGGCCGCGGCGCAAGCGCTGGTCTGTGAAGGCGAAGGTGATGCTGCTCGTCACTAAGAACTTCATCGTCGACCGGACG
>DASQND010000042.1:0-20507 GCA_035645215.1 Allosphingosinicella sp. | reverse complement strand
CCCCTCTCCCTTAGCGAAAGCCCCCGATGCGCCTGCTCTGCACCCTCGGCCTGCACAGCCCCGCGCCGGACCCGGTCTGGAACCGCGGCTTCTGGTTCAGCCGCTGCCGCCGCTGCGAAACCGACATCGTCAGGACCGCGGCGGGCAAGTGGCACGTGCCCAAGGGCCGCAAGGTCGTCTGGAAGGACCGGAGCCCCCGCGGACGCCGCCCCAGCGAGAGCGACTAGTCCTCGAGCCTGCGCTTGTAGGTTTCGGGCAGCAGGAACAGGCCGACGATGACGGTGAGCACAGCGACGACGACCGGATACCAGAGGCCGTAATAAACGTCCCCCGTCGCCGCGACCATTGCGAAGGCGGTGGTGGGGAGGAAGCCGCCGAACCAGCCGTTGCCGATATGGTAGGGGAGCGACATCGAGGTGTAGCGGATGCGGGTCGGGAAGAGCTCCACCAGCAACGCCGCGATCGGGCCGTAGACCATCGTCACGTAGAGGACGAGGATGGTGAGGATGAGGACGACCAGCGGCTTGTCAATCCGGTTCGGGTCGGCGCGTTCCGGGTAGCCGGCGGCGGTCAAGGCGGCGCGGGCCTGGTCCTGGAAGGCCTTGATCGCGGCGGCGCGTTCGGGCGCGGGAAGCGCGCCTGGGTTCGGGGCCGCGAGCGCCGTCCCGCCGATCCGCACCTCAGCGACGGTGCCTGCCGGCGCTTCGACGTTGGCGTAGGAAGCGCCGGAGCGGGCGAGGAAGGACTTGGCGATGTCGCAGGAACGCTGGTCGAACTTGTTGCGCCCGATGGGATCGAACTGGACCGAGCAATCCTCAGGGTCCGCGATCACCGTCACGGGCGCGCTCCGCTGCGCGGCGTAGAGGGCCGGGTTGGCCGCCTGCGAAAGCGCGCCGAACAGCGGGAAATAGGTGGCGGCGGCGAGCGCGCAGCCCAGCAGGATGATCGGCTTCCTCCCGATCTTGTCCGACAGCCAGCCGAAGAAGACGAAGGCGGGCGTCGCGATGGCGAGCGCGATGGCGATGAGGATGTTCGCCGTCGCGCCGTCGACCCGCAAAGTGCGTTCGAGGAAGAAGAGGGCGTAGAACTGCCCGGTATACCAGACCACCGCCTGCCCCGCGACGGCGCCGAACAGGGCGATGATGACGATCTTCAAATTGCCCCAGCGCGCGAAGGATTCCGTGAGCGGCGCCTTCGAGCCCTTCCCTTCCGCCTTCATCTTCTTGAAGACCGGGCTTTCCTCGAGCTTCATCCGGATCCAGAGCGACACACCGAGCAGCACCACCGAGATGAGGAAGGGAAGCCGCCAGCCCCACTCGGCGAACGCTTCCTCGCCCAACGCCGTGCGGATGCCAATGACGACGAGCAGAGCGGCGAACAGGCCGAGCGTCGCCGTCGTCTGGATGAAGCTGGTGTAAAGGCCGCGCTTCCCCTGCGGCGCATGCTCGGCGACGTAGGTCGCCGCGCCGCCATATTCGCCGCCGAGCGCCAGGCCCTGGACGAGGCGCAGGAGCACGAGGATGACGGGCGCGGCGACGCCGATGCTGGCATAGCCCGGCAGCAGGCCGACCGCGAAGGTCGCGGCGCCCATCAGGCCCATGGTGACGAGAAAGGTGTTCTTGCGCCCGACGAGGTCGCCGATCCGCCCGAACAGGATCGCCCCGAAGGGTCTCACCGCGAAGCCGGCGGCAAAGGCGCCGAGGGCGAAGATGAAGCCGGTCGTCTCGTTGACGCCGGAGAAGAATTGCGCGGAGATGATCGTGGCGAGGAGGCCGTACAGGTAGAAATCGTACCATTCGAAGACGGTGCCGAGCGAGGACGCGACGATCACCAGCCGCTTGCTCTGCCGCTTCGGCTCAGCCTGCTCTGCCGTCATCCTGGTCTCCTCATAATATGGCGTGGGGGACGTAGCGGGAGAGGTTGCGGGTGATGCGGCCCGTATCTTCGCGGATCGAGGCGCCGGCGGGCTCGGTGCCGACGACCCAGCTTCCCACCACCGGATAGTTTCCGTCGAAGCAGGGCAGCCGCGCGAGCCCCTGCAGGATGTAGCCCTCGGCGCCGTAGCCGCCCGACGGGCCGTGCGTGGAGCGGCCGCCGTCGACCAACTCGATGTCCCAGCCTTCGCGGGAGAAGAGCGGCTTCTTGACGTAGCTGTCGCCAAGCGTCGCGCCGCCGGCCGCGTCGTCGGCGAAAAAGGCGGGGAGGAGGTTCGGGTGGCCGAGGTTGCGCTCCCACAGCAAGGGCAGGATCGCCTTGTTCGAAAGGATCGCCTTCCACGGCGGCTCGAGGAAGAGGGTGCCGCTCTTCGCGAGGTTCGCGGCGAAGGGCTCGCGGAACATGTCCTCCCACGGGTAGAGCTTGAAGATAGTGCGGATAATGAATCCGTCTTCGTCGATGAAGCGGCCTTCGGCGTCGAGGCCGACGCCTTCGATGCTGACGAACTTGGGAACGACCCCGGCCTGGCCGGCGAGGTCCTCCAGATAGCGGACGGTCTGCCGGTCCTCGACATGATCGGGGACGCTGGCGAAGTGGAGCTGGCTCCCGGGCGTCAGGATCGCGCCGAAGCGGGCGATCAGCTTTTCGTGGAGGCTGTTATACTGGTCCGCTTCGGCCGGGAGCGCGCCTTCCGCGATCCGCGCTTCGAGCCAGGCCCATTGGAAATAGCCGGTCTCGTAGATGCTGGTCGGCGTGTCGGCATTGTATTCGAGGAGCTTGGCCGGCCCCGTCCCGTCATACGCGAAATCGAAGCGGCCGTAGAGGGAGGGCGCGCGGTCGTCCCAGGAGTCGGCGACGTAGTCGCGAAGCGCCGGCGGGATGGCGAGCCGGTCCATGATCCGCTCGCTGTCCATCGCCGCGTCGACGAGATCGAGGCACATGGCGTGAAGCTCGGCGGTCGGCGCTTCGATGTCGCGTTCGATCTGCTCGAGCGAAAAGGCGTAATAGGCGCTTTCGTCCCAATAGCGTTCGCCGCCCTCATGGTGCCAGGTGAAGCCCATGGCTTCCGCCTCTCGCTGCCAGCCGGGCCGTTCCCCGATCGCGATCCGTTTCACGCCGCCTCCCTTTGCCGCTATGGGGCTTGCGGCGATGCGCTGCGCAAAGCAAGATGCGGGCGCAAGAACAAAGCTCGACATAAAAGGGGGAGAGCCGCATGTTCGATACCGACGCGTTCGTGAACGGGGCGACCGCTTTCCTGCTCGCCTTCGGGACGGCCCTCGCCTTTCTGATCGCGTTTCAGTTCATCTACCAGATCGTCACGCCGCACGATGAGAGGAAGCTCATCCGGGAGGGCAATGTGGCGGCCGCGGTCGCGTTCGGCGGGGCGCTCATCGGCTATGCCATCCCGGTCGCCTCCGCGATGACGCAGGCGCACAGCCTCATCGAATTCGCGGCCTGGGCGGCGCTTGCCGGGCTGATCCAGATCGTCGCCTTCTGGATCGTCCGGCGGATCGTGGTCTCGGACGTGTCGCACCGGATCGAGCGGGGCGAGCTTCCGATCGCGCTCTGGATGGGCGCCATCTCGATCGCGATCGGCCTGATCAACGCCGCGAGCATGACGGATTGAGGGGGGATGAGATGGACAGCAAGCGGCCGATGAAGCGCTCCAGACGCGTCGTCCTCACCACCCTCGCGGCGGCCGGCGCCGCGGCGGTCGCGGGGTGCGACAGCAGCGCCGACTGGAACGACGAGCCGGCGGTCGACGCCTTCCCCTACGCCAATGTCGCCGAATGCCAGGCGGCGAACGCCGTGCCGGATTCGACCTGCACCGAAGCCTATGCCGATGCGCTCGCCAATCACGAGCAGGCGGCGCCGCGCTTCGAAACGCAGCCGCTCTGCGAAGACGAATTCGGCCAGAACGGGTGCCAGCCGCGCGTCGCCGGCAACAGCAATTACTGGGTGCCGATCCTGGGGGGGTTCATGGTCGGCCAGGCGCTCGCCAATGCCGATCTCGATATCGATGGGCGAAAGCGCTACCGCTACGGCGGCCTTTACCGCAGCCGCAAGAGCGGCGGCTGGTATTCGGGCGGACCCACCGGCGGCCCGCTGCAGCGCTCGGGAAGCACGTGGCGCGCGGGGAGCAGCAGCTTCGACCGGCCGGCCTCCTCGCCGCCCGTCCGTTCGTCGTCCAGCCAGAGCGCCTCGCGCGGCGGCTTCGGCGGGCGCAGCAAGAGCAGCTGGGGCGGCTGAACCCTGAACCTTTGGCGCGGTTGACGCGCGCGTAAGGCGGTCTAGGACTCCTGCTGCCGTGGGGCGCGGCTTGGATAAAGGTTATCGATGGCGTCCGTGCATGATTCCCCCCGCACCCGGCCCGGATTTCTCGCCGCCGGCGGCGAACTGGCCGGGCTGATCGCGGGCTTCGACTGGTCGTCGACGCCGCTGGGTCCGCTCGAACATTGGAGCGGGACGCTCCGCAACACCGTCGCCCTGATCCTCCGCTCGCCGGTGCCCGTCGTCACCCTGTGGGGCCAGGACGGCATCATGATCTACAACGACGCTTATTCGGTCTTCGCCGGCGGCCGCCATCCGCACCTGCTCGGATCGAAGGTGCGCGATGGCTGGCCGGAAGTCGCCCAGTTCAACGAGCATGTCATGGAAACGGTGTTCGCGCGCGGCGGCACGCTTTCCTACCGCGACCAGGAAATGACTTTGCTGAGGAGCGGCCGGCCGGAACAGGTCTGGATGAACCTCGATTATTCGCCCATCCCGGACGAGGAGGGCGTGCCCTGCGGCGTGGCGGCGGTGGTCGTCGAGACCACCGACAAAGTCCGCGCCGAACGCCGCCTCGCGGGCGAGCATGAGCGCTTCCGCCAGCTCTTCGAGCAGGCGCCCGGCTTCACCGCGATGACGGAAGGGCCGGACCACGTCATCACCATGGCGAACGATGCCTATCAGCAGCTCGTCGGCGGGCGCGGCCTCATCGGCAAGCCGGTCGCCGAGGCGATTCCGGAAGCACGCGCCCAGGGCTTCATCGGCCTCCTCGACGGCGTGTATTCGAGCGGGGAAGCGTTCGTCGGCCGCAACACGCCGATCGTGCTCGCGAACGACGCGGGCGAGGAGGAGGAGCGCATCCTCGACTTCGTCTACCAGCCGATCGTCGATGCGGACGGCGCGGTGACCGGCATTTTCGTCCAGGGCCAGGACGTGAGCGAAGAGCGGCGCTCGGTCGAGGCGCTCCGCCGCCGCGAGGCGCAGCTTTCGGCCTATATCAACCAGTCGACCGCCGGCTTCGCCGAAGTCGACCTGTCCGGCACCTTCACCCTGGTAAACGACCGGTTTTGCGAGATCGCCGGGCGCAGCCGCGAAGCGCTGCTCGCGATGAAGATGCAGGAGATCACACACCCGGACGATCTCCCCGGCAACGTGCCCAAGTTCGAGCGCGCGATACGCGAAGGCGTCCCCTTCACCCACGAGAAGCGCTACGTCCGGCCGGACGGCTCGACGGTCTGGGTCAGCAACTCCGTCTCCCTCACCCGCACGCCCGCGGGGGAACCGCACGGGGTGCTCGCGGTCAGCCTCGACATCACCGACCGGAGGAACGCCGAAGCGGCGATCCGCGAGAACGAAGCGCGGCTTCGGGCGCTTACCGACAATCTGCCGGGCGGCATGGTCTACCAGGTTTATACCAGCCCGGACGGTGCGGATCGGCGGTTCCTGTTCGTGTCGCAAAGCTTCGAGAAGCTGACCGGCATCCCGGCCGAAGCGGTGAGCGAGGACCCGATCCTCCCCTACAAGCTCATCCATGAAGACGACGTGCCGAGCCTCGCCGCGGCTGAGGAGGAAGCGATCTCCAACCGCCGCCCGTTCGACGCGGAGGCGCGCTTCCGCCGCGCCGACGGCGAATGGCGCTGGAGCCGGCTCATCTCGGCGCCCCGCCCTCAGCCCGACGGCTCGATCGTCTGGGACGGGATCCAGATCGACATCACCGAGCGCAAGGAAGCCGAAACCGCCCTCTTCCGCTTGAACGAAACGCTGGAAGAGCGGGTGCGCGAGCGCACCGCCGAGCTGGAGCGGGTGCACGAGCAGCTCCGCCAGTCGCAGAAGCTGGAGGCGATGGGCCAGCTCACCGGCGGCGTCGCCCACGACTTCAACAACCTCCTGACGCCGATCATCGGCAGCCTCGACATGCTGGAGCGCCGCGGCGTCGGCGGAGACCGTGAGCGGCGGCTGGTCGGCGCCGCGCTCGAAGCGGCGGAGCGGGCGAAGACGCTGGTGCAGCGCCTCCTCGCCTTCGCACGCCGCCAGCCGCTCCAGCCCGGACCGGTGCGGCTCGCCGGCGTGGTCGCGGACATGTCCGAACTCGTCGCCAGCACGTCGGGCCCCAAGGTCCGGCTCCATGCCGACGTGCCGGACGACCTCCCGCCGGCGCTCGCCGACCGCAACCAGCTCGAAATGGCGATCCTGAACCTGTGCGTGAACGCGCGCGACGCCATGCCGGAGGGCGGCACCCTCTCCATCTCGGCGTGCCTCGAACGCGTCGGGCACGGCCACCGCGCCCAGCTCGCGCCCGGCGATTACCTGCGCCTGTCCGTCTCCGACACCGGCGTCGGCATGGACGAGGCGACGCAGGCGAAAGCGATCGAGCCCTTCTTCTCGACCAAGGGCATCGGCAAGGGGACGGGCCTCGGCCTCTCGATGGTCCACGGCCTGACCTCGCAGCTCGGCGGCGCGCTCTGCATTTCGAGCCGGCCGGGACTCGGCACGACGATCGATCTCCTCCTGCCCCGCGCGGGGGACGAGGCGGAAGCGGCCGAGACGCAGAGGAGCGGCGCCGAGCCGCGCGGCGCCGGCCTCGTCCTTCTCGTCGACGACGAGCCGGCGGTCCGGACCAGCACGGCCGAGATGCTGGGCGAGCTCGGCTACGAAGTGGTCGAGATGAGCGGCGCGCGCGAAGCGCTCGCCTGGCTGGCGGCGAACCGGGCCGACTATGTCGTGACCGACCACCTCATGCCGGGCATGTCGGGCACCGACATGGCGCGCGAGATCGCCCAATCCAACCCGGGGCTGCCGACGCTGATCGTCTCGGGCTATGCCGAGTTCGACGGCATCTCCGCCGATCTCCCGCGGCTCACCAAACCGTTCCGCCAAGCCGAGCTCGCGGACAGCATGGCGGCTTTGCGCGGCTGACATGGCCTACGACGCGATCATCCTCGGCGCGGGCGGCGCCGGGCTGATGTGCGCCGCGGTGGCGGGGCAGCGCGGGCGCCGCGTGCTGCTCCTCGACCATGCCGACGCGCCGGGAAAGAAGATCCTGATCTCCGGCGGCGGGCGCTGCAACTTCACCAACGTCAATGCCGGCGCGGACCGTTACATTTCCGCCAATCCGCATTTCGCCAAGTCGGCGCTGGGGCGGTACCGGGCGGAGGATTTTATCGCCCTGGTCGACGCCTACGGGATCCGATGGCACGAGAAGACGCTCGGCCAGCTTTTCTGCGACGGTTCGGCGAAGCAGATCGTCGCCATGCTGCTTGAGGAATGCGCCAAGGGCGGCGTCGACCTGAAGCTCGGCAGCTCCATCGGCGAGATCGAACATGCCGACGGGCGCTTCCGGGTCGCCTTCGGAGACCGGGTCTTCGAAGCGCCCGCGCTGGTCATCGCGACCGGCGGCCCGTCCATCCCGAAGCTCGGCGCGACCGGCTTCGCCTACGACCTCGCCCGCCGCTTCGGGCTCAAGATCGTCGAGCCGCGCCCCGCCCTCGTGCCGCTGACGCTCGGGGCCGACGAAGCCTTGTTCACGTCGCTCTCCGGCGTCTCGACCGAAGTCGTCGCCCGCGCCGGCAAGACGGCGTTCCGCGAGGCCGCCTTGTTCACCCACCGTGGGCTGTCGGGCCCCTCCATCCTGCAAATCTCCTCCTACTGGCGCCACGGCGAGGAGATCGGCATCGACTATCTGCCCGAGGCCGCGTCGGGCTGGCTCACCTCCGCCAAGCGCGACAAGCCCCGCGCCACCGTGCGCAGCCTGCTCGGCGCCGCTTTGCCGGACCGCCTTGCCGAGAACTTGGCCGAGCGCCTCGCCGTGCCCGGCGAACTCGCCAACCTTCCCGACAAGCGCCTTGCCGAAGCCGAGCGCCGCCTGGCCGACTGGCGCTTTCGCCCGAGCGGGACGGAGGGGTTCGCGAAAGCGGAAGTGACGGTGGGCGGGATCAGCACGGCGGAATTGTCCTCGCAGACGCTGGAGGCGAGGCGGGTGCCCGGCCTGTACGCGATCGGGGAGGCGGTGGACGTCACCGGCTGGCTCGGCGGCTACAATTTCCAATGGGCCTGGGCGAGCGGCTGGGCGGCGGCGCAGGCTCTCTGAGGTAGCCGTCACCCCGGACCTGATCCGGGGTCCACCTTCTTGCGGCGGTGCTGAAGAAGAAGGTGGATGCCGGATCAAGTCCGGCATGACGGCTGTGGGTGTTACCAAGCCCCCATCGACACTCCACCCACCGCATACCCCTTGCCCCTCATGCTGCGGTGCACCATCTAGCTTCAATGCCTTTTACGACGCTCCCCCCGCTTCTCGCCGAAGCGCTCTCCGAACGCGGCTATGCCGCTCCGACGCCCGTCCAGGCCGCCGTCCTCGAACCCGAAGCCGTGGGGCGCGACCTCGTCGTCTCCGCCCAGACCGGCTCCGGCAAGACCGTCGCCTTCGGCCTCGCCATGGCGCCGCAGCTCCTCGGCGATGACGGCCGCCTCCCCTTCGCGCGCGAGCCGCTCGCCCTCGTCATCGCGCCGACCCGCGAGCTCGCGCTCCAGGTCCGCTCCGAGCTCGACTGGCTCTACGCCAAGGCGGGCGCGCGCATCGTCTCCTGCGTCGGCGGCATGGATCCGTCCAAGGAGCGCCGCGCGCTTCAGGGCGGCGCTCACATCGTCGTCGGTACGCCTGGCCGCCTTCGCGACCATCTCGAGCGCGGCGCCCTCGATCTCTCCGCGCTGCGCGTCGCCATTCTCGACGAAGCCGACGAGATGCTCGACATGGGCTTCCGCGAGGACCTCGAGGAAATCCTCGACGCGACGGCGAACGAGCGCCGCACCCTGCTCTTCTCCGCGACCATCCCCAAGCCAATCGTCGCGCTCGCCAAGCGCTACCAGAAGGACAGCGTCCGCATCTCGACCGCGGGCGAGGATCGCGGCCACGGCGACATCGCCTATCAGGCCGTGACCGTCGCGCCGTCCGACATCGAGAATGCCGTGGTGAACCTGCTCCGCTTCCACGAGGCGGAATCGGCGCTCCTGTTCTGCGCGACTCGCGACAACGTCCGTCGCCTCCACAGCGCGCTCACCGAACGCGGCTTCAGCGCCGTCGCCTTGTCGGGCGAGCACAGCCAGAACGAGCGCAACCAGGCGCTCCAGGCGCTGCGCGACGGCCGCGCCCGCGTCCTGGTCGCGACCGACGTCGCCGCGCGCGGCATCGATCTTCCGAACCTGACGCTCGTCGTCCACGTCGAGCTTCCCCGCGACGCCGAGACGCTCCAGCACCGCTCGGGCCGCACCGGCCGCGCCGGCCGCAAGGGCATCGCGGTCCTGCTCGTCCCCTATCCGCGCCGCAAGCGCGTCGAAAGCGTGCTGCGCGGCGCCAAGATTTCCGCCGAGTGGATGCCGGCGCCCGGCCCCGAGGACGTTCGAGTTCGGGACCGCGAGCGGCTGCTCGTAGCCTTGCTGGAGCCGGTCGAAGCCGACGACGACGATCGCGCGCTCGCCCAGAAGCTGCTCGAACAGCGCAGCCCCGAGGATATCGCCGCTGCCCTGGTGCGCGCCCACCGCGCCCGCATGCCGGCGCCCGAGGAACTGGTCGACGGCGATTCCGCGCCCGCCGCGCGCCAGGAAGGCCCGCGCCAGGGCTTCGAGGACACCGTCTGGTTCCGCATGGACATCGGCCGGCGGCACAAGGCCGATCCGCGCTGGCTCCTCCCCCTCCTCTGCCGCCGCGGCCACGTCACCAAGCGCGACATCGGCGCCATCCGCATCGGCATGGACGAGACCGCGTTCGAAATCCCGCGCGCGGTCGCGGCCAAGTTCGCCCAGGCGGTGAAGCGCACCTCCGGCGGCGACCCCGACGGCGAGGGCGGCATCGCGATCGAAGCGCTGCAGGCGCCGCCCGGGCCCTCCAAGCACCCGCTGCGCGCGTCACCGTCGGGCGGAGGCCCCAAGCCGCCGCGGCACAAGGCCAAGCCCTGGAAGGCGAAGCAGGCGCACTAAATGGCCGTGCGCATCCTCGTCGACGCCGACGCCTGTCCGGTGAAGGAGGAGATCTACAAGGTCGCCTGGCGCCGCGAGGTGCCGGTGACTTTGGTCGCGAACAGTCACCTGCGCGTGCCGCCGCACCCGCTCATCGAGCGGCTGACGGTCGGCGCCGGCTTCGACGAAGCGGACGACAGGATCGCGGAGATGGCCGGGCCGGAGACGGTGGTCGTCACCGCCGACATCCTCCTCGCCGACCGCTGCCTCAAGGCCGGGGCGGCGGTGGTGAGCCCCACCGGCAAGCCCTTCACCACCGGCTCGATCGGCGCGGCGATCGCGACGCGCGCGATCATGGCCGACCTTCGCGCCGGCGCCGGCGCCGAAGCGGGTGGGGGCATCGGCGGCCCCGCGCCGTTCCGGAAGGAAGACCGCTCGCGCTTCCTGCAAGCGCTGGATACCGCGCTCGAGCGGATGACGCGCGCGAAGTAACATGATCGTTTCGCGGGGAATTATCGCTCACTCCCTGACTTGGCCTCATCAATGGACGCGGCGCTAGCGGGGCGGATGCGCGTAAAATCCTCTCTCCTGAAGAAAAGCCTAATGGTATTCGCAACCATCGGTTACTGTGGGGGCTGACGCCGATTCGTTCCGAGTGGTTCTCGACTCAGTCGACGCCGAGTAAGCTCACAGGAAGATGCTGCGGCGAGCCCGGGGGGGGGGACGGATGAGACAGACCATATTGTCGGTGGCGTTGGAAGTGCAGCCGCAGAGCAGTACGCGGCTGTCGAGCCTGCTCGACCAGCTTCGGGAGCAGGAGGAGGCGGCACCGCACGGCATTCCCGAAAGCTACGATCGCCTGAAACGCGAGGTGCCGGCAATGCACCTCATGTCCATGAACCTCTTCCCCGGCCACGATTACGATCCGCTGTTCGTGATCGAAGCCAATATCGACGGTGCGCCGGGCCTCTTCTGGGCGCAGCTCGAAGCCGCGATCGGGGACGACCTGCGCAAGATGCTGCGCTGCTGCAAGCGCCCGCTGGACGATAGCGCTCCGTTGTTCGACGCCGTCACCGCCCCCGGCTCGTGCGCGCCGATCGCTCCCTATCTGGAAGCCCGCACGCTCACCCCGAGCGCTTTCCATCAGGGCAATCGCGGGCTGCCGCGCGATCGCATCCTCACCGAGCGGGACCTTTATCTCGCGACGCGCGAGGAGATCGCGACCGCCAACGAGGGCGGCGAAAGCCCCTACCGCGGCGTGAGCCCGCAAGCCATCCACGACCGGCTGCGCGCGGCAATGCTTCCCCAATTCTCCTGGCTCGGCGACAAGGCGCCGGCGCGCATCACCGCCGGGGAGCGGATCATGGACCGGCTGAAGGTCGTCGCCTTCGTCTGCCTGGCGCTCTTCGTCCTCTCGATTCCGGGCCTCATCCTGGCGGTGCTCGTTCCGACCTGGTGGCGTTTCGTCATCATCGTCGCGATCGCCACCGCGGTCTTCGCGATCCCGCTGATCAGGATGGGCAAGCCTCTGCCGGGAACGGAGGTCAAGCGCCGGTCCGGCAACTTCATGGTGTCGCTGCGGCACCGGATCACCTCGCTGGCGCACCCGATCGGGCTTCTGCTGCGCGTGCTCCCCCTGCTCGCTTTCTATACGGTGCTCGCCGGAACGATCGGCGCGGTGATGCTGATGCCGATCATGGGCGAACCCTTCGACGTCACCTGGCCCTTTTCGGTGCGCAACACCGTTCTCGGGCTCGTCGGCATCGTCTTTTCCGTGACGGCGATCCTGTTCTGGCTCCGCTATCTCGAGCGCCGGGACTCCTCGCAGGACGCGCCGCCGATCGACGAGCGCACGATGCGCGACATGGTCCGCCGCGAGGACTGGATCACGCAGAGCCACATGGGCAGCATCGTCAACGTGAAGCCGGGAATATTGCGCAGCGCGGTGTTCCGCGCCGGGCATCTCGGCCTCGGCCTCGTGCTCCGCGCGAGCGCGACCACCGGATATCTCGGCAGCATGCGTACCATCCACTTCGCGCACTGGGCCTTCGTCAATAACGGCCACCGGCTCCTCTTCTTCAGCAACTTCGACCATAGCTGGGAGAGCTATCTCGACGACTTCATCGAGAAAGCGCATGGCGGCCTGACGCTGGCATGGGGAAGCTGCGTCGGCTTTCCGCCGACCCGCTTCCTGGTCAAGGACGGCGCCAGCCACGGCCTCAAGTTCAAGAACTGGGCGCGGCACTCGATGACGGTGAGCCGCTTCTGGTTCAGCGCCTATCGCGATCTCACCACCGATCAGATCGAACGCAATTATCGCATCGCCGACGGCCTGCGGAAAAAGACACTCTCTGCCGAGGAGGCCACGCAATGGGCCAACGACCTGTGACGCCCGCGGACTGGCGCCAGCGCCCCAACTGGAAGCTCAAGGCACCGCTTGACGCGCAAACCCAGGCGATCGTCGTCAGCGGCTTCGCAAGCCTCCCGACCGGCCGCGCCCTGTTCCTGAACTTCGGCTGGGAGGACGATGAGGCTTCGGGCAAGGGCGCCTGGCTCAAGGCCCTGGCCCAGGTGGCGCCGATCACCGACGCCGACGGCCGCGAGGCGCGCGTCTCGGCGCTTGCCTTCACCTATACCGGCATCGCCAAAACGGGCCTGCCGCCCGAGGCGCTGCAAACCTTCACGCCGGCGTTCCGCGAAGGCATGTACCAGGAGGACCGCCTGCGTCGCCTCGGCGACAAGCGCGACGGCGTGTGGCAGCCGACCGTGATCCCCGGCGGGCCGAAATGGAGCGGCAACATTCCAGTTCGCGACGGTGCGCCGGACGAGGCGCCGGAACGCGCTTCGCCGACCGACATCACCGTTCATGCCCTGCTGATGATCTACGAAAAGGACGACGAAAGCGCGGAAGCCTGGACCCAGGCCATCAAGGACGCGCTCGCTCCGCACGGGGTCACCGTCGTTCATTGCCTGCACCTCGAGCTCAGGCTCGACGACAAGGGCATCGGCAGAGAGCATTTCGGCTTCGCCGACGGCGTCTCGCAACCGGTCCCTTTCGAGACAGGAAGCGTCACTCTCGGCGACGGGGACTGCCCCAAGGACTATTGGCATGGCGTCCCGCTCGGGGAGGTCCTGCTCGGCCATGTCGACGCTCATCATGAGACGCCGACCGGCCCCGTCGTGCCGATCGACACCGGGAACAGGCTCGACCAGTCGATGCTGTCGACGGAGGGGGCGCCGGAGGGCTTCCTCAATTTCGGCACCAACGGCAGCTACATGGTCGTGCGCGAACTGAAGCAGGACGTCGCCCAGTTCTGGCAATCGATGGAGAAAGGCGCGGCGCACCTGCGCGAGCGCGATCCGAACCATACGAAGGATGTCGACGCCTTCTGGATGGCGGACCGGGTCGTCGGCAGGAACATGGACGGCGCCATGCTCTGCCCGGCCGGCTTCCTGGCGTCCGACCAATATGGCCAGCCGCAGAACGAATTCGGCTTCTTCGACACTGATTACGAAGGCCACGGCTGCCCGCCGGGATCCCACGTCCGCCGCGCCAACCCGCGGGACGCGCTCGCGCCCAATGCGGGCGCCAAGCAGAATCTGCTCGATGCGGCCAACAACCACCGCATCCTGAGACGGGGGCGAAAATATGGGACGACCCTGGCGCGCGGCGCGCCCGACGACGGCAAGGATCGCGGCCTGCTGTTTATCTGCCTCAACACGGACATCGCGCGCCAGTTCGAGTTCGTCCAGCAGACGTGGCTGCTGAACAGCACCTTCGCGACGCTCTATCACGAGACCGATCCGCTGATCGGCCCGCCCGGCAAGATGACGATCCGCGAAAAGCCGCTTCGCCGGATCGTCGACGTCGAGACCTTCGTCCAGCTTGCCGGAGGCGAATATTTCTTCCTGCCGAGCATGCCGGCGATCCGCTACCTGGAGGGACTGTGATGGCGACGACAGCGACGCTCGATCCGACCGAGCTCTTCGGGCCCGCCCCGACCGGGATCAAGGGCGCGATGACGCGGTTCGCGATGGGCAAGGTGCCGACCGTCTTCCGACTGCTGCGCCGCTACAAGCCGATCGTCAGCCTCGGCAAGATGGTCGTGACGAGCCGCTACGACGACGTCCGCGAAGTGTTCGCGACCGACCAGGCCTTCGGCGTTCCGTATAAGGAGCATCTGGACCTCATCATGGGCGGCGAGCCCTTCTTCCTCGGCATGAACGACACGCCGCAATATCGCGCCGACAGCGCCGCGATGTGGGCGCTGATGCCGCCCGGTGATGTCGCCGCGAGGATCGCGCCCGCCGTCGAGGCGATGGCCGAACGGCTCGTCGACGAAGCGGGCGGTAGGATCGAGGTCGTCGACCAGCTCGTCCGCCGAGTGACGTTCGACGTGCTCGCGGACTATTTCGGCGTGACCGATCCGCCGGGAGGCGATCTGCGCATCCTCGGGACACAGCTCTTCAAGTTCCAGTTCCTCGGCGGCGACGCGGCCCAGATGGCCCCGGTCGCCAAGTCGCTGCGCGACCACATCCAGTCGCTGATCGAGGCGCGCCGGGCGGCCGGAACCGGGCCGGACAATCTCCTCGGGCGCGCCGTCGACCGCCAGCTTCGGGGCGAGGCGATCTATACGGACGCCTGGATCCGCACCGCGCTGACGGGGTTCGTGGTCGGCGGGCCGCCGCAGCCGCCGATGGTGGTTCCGCAGGCGATGGAGCAGTTGCTCCAGCGGCCCGGGATCCTCGCCGAAGCCCAGGCGGCCGCGCGGGCGGACGACGATGCGACGCTCGCGCGCTATGTATTCGAGGCGATGCGCTTCGACCCGCTCGCCCCGGCCTTGCCGCGGGTGGCGCTGAAGGACCATGTGCTCGCAGCCGGTACCAGCCGGGCGACCAGGATCGCCGCCGGCTCGAAGGTCATGGCGGCGATGTCGTCGGCGATGCGCGACGAGCGCCGGATCCCCGATCCCGAACGCTTCGATCCGCGTCGCCTGCCGTACGAATATATGCATTTCGGCTACGGCCTGCACACCTGCTTCGGCCGCCTCATCAACAAAGGCACGCTGCACCTGATGCTGAAGCCGCTGCTCAAGCGGCGCAATCTGCGCCGGGCCGGCGGCAAACTCGGACGGCTCACAAAGCGCGGTGCGTTCGCCGAGCGTCTCTGGGTGGTCTACGATTGAGCGGCTGACCGCGCTCAGACCACCCCGAAGGCCAGCATCGCGTCGGCGACCTTCTTGAAGCCGGCGATGTTCGCGCCTTTCACGTAATCGACATAGGCGTCGTCGATGCGGCCGTAGGTCTCTGCGCGCTCGTGAATGCCGTCCATGATGTCCTTCAAAAGCTGCTGGAGCTGGTCTTCCTTCCAGCTGATCCGCGCGCTGTTCTGGCTCATCTCGAGGCCGGAGACGGCGACGCCGCCGGCATTGGCCGCCTTGCCGGGCGCGAAGAGGATGCGGGCATCCTTGAAACGGTGCACGCCTTCGAGGTCCGTCGGCATGTTCGCGCCTTCCGAGACGGCGATGCAGCCGTTGGCAACGAGAGTGCGCGCATCGTCGCCGGTCAGCTCGTTCTGGGTCGCGCAGGGCAGCGCGACGTCGCACGGGACGCCCCACGGCCGCTCGCCGGCGTGGAAGGTCGAGCCCGCGAATTCGTCGGCATATTCCGAGATGCGGCCGCGGCGCTTGGTCTTGTGCGCCTTCACCCAGTCGATCTTCTCCTGGGTTATGCCTTCGGGATCGTGGATGAACCCTTCGCTGTCGGACAATGTCAGCACCTTGCCGCCCAATTGCACGATCTTCTCCGCCGCATGGGTCGCGACGTTGCCGGAGCCCGAAATGACGGCGCGCTTGCCGTGGAGGTCCTGGCCGCGCGTCTTGAGCATGTTCAGGAGGAAGTAGACGGCGCCGTAGCCGGTCGCTTCGGTGCGGATGAGGGAGCCGCCATATTCGAGACCCTTGCCGGTCAGGACGCCTTCCCAGCTCCCGGTGATCCGCTTGTACTGGCCGAACATGAAGCCGATCTCGCGCGCGCCGACGCCGATGTCGCCGGCGGGCACGTCCACGTCGGCGCCGATGTGGCGGTAGAGTTCGATCATGAAGCTCTGGCAGAAGCGCATGATCTCGTTGACGCTTTTCCCCTTGGGGTTGAAGTTCGCCCCGCCCTTGCCGCCGCCCATGGGAAGCCCGGTCAGCGCGTTCTTGAACGTCTGCTCGAACGCGAGGAACTTGAGGATGCTTTCGTTCACCGACGGGTGAAAGCGGATGCCGCCCTTATAGGGGCCGATCGCATTGTTGTTCTGGACTCTGTAACCGCGTTGGACGCGGACGTTGCCGTTGTCGTCCTCCCAGCAGACGCGGAAGGAGACGACCCGGTCGGGCTCGGCGATGCGGCGCAGGATCTGCGCCTCGTGATATTCGGGCTTGCCCTCGATGAACTCGAAGATGTCCTGCGCGACTTCGGTCACGGCCTGGACGAATTCGGTCTGGCCCGGATTGCGGCGCTTCACGCCTTCGATGAAGCCGTTCAGATCGACATGCTCGTTGTGCGCCCGCGCGCCCCCGCCCCTGTTCATCGTCGCTCTCCCCTTTGCGATCCCCTGCGCGCGTTCCCTTGCGGACTCGCGGCGCCGCGGGAACATAGCATCGTTTCGGGGCCAGGCGAACGCAGGCGATGAGGGAGGCGCGAGGGCGCCTTCAGGAGCCCAGGATGGTCTCGATCTTCAAGGAGACTTCACCGATCGGAGCCATGCCATCGACGCGGGTGACGAGGCCCTTTCCCTCGTAGAAGGGGAGGATCGGCGCGGTCTTGGCGCGGTATTCGGCCATGCGGTTGCGCACCGTTTCTTCATTGTCGTCGGGGCGGCGCTTGAACGAGTCCTCGGCGCCGCAGACGTCGCAGAGGGTCGGGACCTTGGGAAGCTGGTAGCGGTCGTGATAGCCCGTGCCGCACTTGCCGCAGGAGAAGCGGCCGGTGATCCGGTCGACGAGAGCGTCCTCGTTCACGCACAGCTCGATCACGTGGTCGAGCTTCCTGCCCTTGGCGGCGAGGAGCGCGTCGAGCGATGCCGCCTGCGCGGTGGTGCGCGGATAGCCGTCGAGGATGAAGCCTTGCTCGACATCGCTCTGGTCGAGGCGGGCGGAGAGGATGCCGGTCACGATCTCGTCGGAGACGAGCTCGCCCGCGTCCATCACGGCCTTGGCCTTGAGGCCGATCTCGGTGCCGGCCGAGACGGCGGCGCGGAGCATGTCGCCGGTCGAGAGCTGGACCATGCCCCGCTCGCGCTCGAGCTTGCTGGCCTGGGTGCCCTTGCCCGCGCCGGGAGGTCCGAGGAGGATGATGTTCACGTCGTCGGCTCCCGTACCGGGCGGCGTCGGCTCAGCGGCCGCGTCCGCCCTTCAGCTTCGCCTTCTTGATGAGGTCGCCATATTGATGCGCCATGAGATGGCTCTGAATTTGAGTCACCGTGTCCATCGTCACGTTGACGACGATGAGGAGCGACGTGCCGCCGAGATAGAAGGGAATGCCGGCGCGCGCGATCAGGAATTCCGGAATGAGGCAGATGAGCGTCAGATAGGCCGAGCCGGTGACCGTGATCCGCGTCAGCACGTAATCGAGATATTCCTCGGTCCGCTTGCCCGGGCGGATGCCCGGGATGAAGCCGCCATATTTCTTGAGGTTCTCGGCCGTCTCTTCCGGGTTGAAGACCACGGAGGTGTAGAAGAAGCAGAAGAAGACGATGCCCGCGCCGTAGAGGAACATGTAGAGCGGCGCGCCGTGCTGGAGCGCGGTCGTGACGGTCGTGATCGCCCGGTCCCAGCCGGATTCGGCACCGGTTGCCTGGCCGCCCGAGAACTGGGCGATGGTGAGCGGCATGAGGAGGAGCGAGGAGGCGAAGATCGGCGGAATGACGCCCGCGGTGTTGATCTTCAGGGGAAGGTGCGAGCGCTCCTGCTGGATCTGCCCGCGGGCCGTCTGCCGCTTTGGATATTGAATGAGGACGCGGCGCTGGGCGCGCTCCATGAAGCAGATGAAGAGGATCAGCGCCGCGGCGAGCGCGAGGACGGCGAAGATCACGATCGGGTCGAGCGTGCCCGTGCGGCCGCCTTCCAGCGCCTGGGCGATGGCGATCGGAAGCTGGGCGACGATGCCGGCCATGATGATGAGCGACACGCCGTTGCCGATGCCGCGGCTGGTGATCTGCTCGCCGAGCCACATCAGGAACATGGTGCCGCCGACGAGGCTGACCACCGTGGTGATCCGGAACATCATGCCCGGATTGATGACCGCCGAGCCGCCGCCGCCATTCTGGGTCCAGCCTTCCAGGCCGACGGCGATGAAATAGCCCTGGATCGCGCACAGCAGCACGGTGCCGTAGCGCGTATACTGGTTGATCTTCTTGCGCCCGCTTTCGCCCTCTTTCTTCAAGGCCGCGAGCGTCGGGTTCATCGTGGTGGCGAGCTGCACGACGATGGACGCCGTGATGTAGGGCATGACGCCCAATGCGATGAGGCTCATGCGCTCGAGGCTGCCGCCCGAAAACATGTTGAAGAAGTCGAGCACACCGCCGCGCGTCTGCGAGAAGAGGCCCGCGAGCGTGCGCGGATCGATGCCGGGCAGCGGCACGAACGAAAGCAGCCGGAACACGATCAGCGCCCCGAGCGTGAACCACAGGCGCTTCTTGAGATCGGTCGCCTTGGTGAAGTTCGCCAGGCTGATGTTTGCTGCCAGCTGTTCGGCTGCGGATGCCATGTGATCGTTTTCCCTAAAGCCCCGGCCTCATATAGTCCGCTCCGCCGTCATTGCGAGGAGCGAAGCGAGGAAGCAATCCAGTGTGAGCGCGAAAGCCGCTCCGGATCGCTTCGCTTCGCTCGCAATGTCGATCGGGCGCGCACGCCCGCCGACGTTACGCGTCGCTGCGCTTCTTGACGCTGTTCTTCTTCGCCTTGGCCTTGTCGGCGGCCGAGACGAGCTCGATCACCTCGACGGTGCCGCCCGCCGCTTCAACCGCGGCGCGGGCGCCGGCGGAGGCGCCGGAGACGCGGAAGGCGAGCGTGGACGTGATCGCGCCCTTGGCGAGGAGTCGGACGCCGTCCTTGCCGCCGCGTGCCAGGCCGGCGGCCTGGAGCGCTTCGTGGTCGATCGTGCCGTCGGCCGAAAGCTTGCCGGCGTCGATCACCTTCTGGATCATGCCCAGATTCACCTCGGCATAGTCCTTGGCGAAGGGATTGTTGAAGCCGCGCTTCGGGATGCGCATGTGGAGCGGCATCTGGCCGCCTTCGAAGCCGTTGATCGAGACGCCCGAGCGCGCCTTGGCGCCCTTCTGGCCGCGGCCCGCGGTCTTGCCGAGGCCCGAGCCGATGCCGCGCCCGACGCGGACGCGCGACTTGCGGGCGCCCGGATTGTCACGAAGGTCGTTCAGTTTGATGGTCATGTTTGCACTCGCTTTCGCTTTTGTCGCGCTGTGGGAAGGCCTGAGCCTTCCCTGATGCCCCTCTCCCATTTCGGGAGAGGGGTTGGAGCTTAGCCCTCCACCGAGAGCATATGCTGGACCTTGCGGATCATGCCGCGCACTTCGGGCGTGTCCTCGAGCTCCACACTCTTGTGAAGCTTGTTGAGGCCGAGGCCGATCAGCGTCGCGCGCTGGTCCTTGGTCCGGCGGATCGGAGATCCGGTCTGGGTGAGCTTTACCTTGGCCATATCGATTACTCCACGACCGCCGCGGCGTCCGCTTCGGCCGTCTGCGAGCCGCCGCGGCCGAGCAGGTCGGCGATCTTCTTGCCGCGCCGCTGAGCGACCGACTTCGGCGACGTCTGCTCGGTCAGCGCCTCGAAGGTGGCACGGATCATGTTGTACGGGTTCGACGTGCCCACCGACTTGGTGACGACGTCGGCGACGCCCAGGCTCTCGAACACGGCGCGCATCGGGCCGCCCGCGATGATGCCGGTCCCCGCCGGAGCGGTGCGCAACGTCACCTTGCCGGCGCCGAAATGGCCGTTGCCGTCATGATGCAGGGTGCGGCCTTCCTTCAAGGGAACGCGGACCATGGCCTTCTTGGCCGCCGCGGTCGCCTTGGAGATGGCTTCCGGCACTTCGCGGGCCTTGCCGTGGCCGAAGCCGGCGCGGCCCTTGCCGTCGCCGACCACGACCAGGGCCGCGAAGCCGAAGCGCTTGCCGCCCTTCACGGTCTTGGAGACGCGGTTGATGTGGACCAGCTTCTCGATCAGCTCCTCGCCGCCGTCATCGTCGCCGCCGCGCCCGCGGCCGCGATTGTCGCGCCCGCCACCGCGATTGCCGCCGCCGCGATTGTCGCGCCCGCCGCCGCCACCACGACCGCCGCCGCCGCCGCC
>DASQND010000041.1:0-1655 GCA_035645215.1 Allosphingosinicella sp. | reverse complement strand
GGGGAGAGGGAGAACACCCTCCGCTCCGCCGCCCTCGCCGCCATCGAAGACACCAACTGGGTCCCCGCCCGCTCGAAGAACCGCATCCGCGCGATGGTGGAAGGCCGCCCCGACTGGGTGATCAGCCGCCAGCGCGCCTGGGGCGTCCCCATCGCCCTCTATGTGAACCGCAAGACCGGCGAATATCTCAAGGACCCTGCGGTCAACAGCCGCATCATCCGCGCCTTCCACGAAGGCGGCGCCGACGCCTGGTTTTCCGCGGATCACCAGCAGATGCTCGGCAACGGCTACAGCCTCGAGGACTATGAGCCCGTCACCGACATTCTCGACGTCTGGTTCGATTCCGGCTCGACCCACAGCTACGTGATCGAGGCCCGCTACGGCGAGGGCGTGCGCGCCGACATCTATGTCGAAGGCTCGGACCAGCATCGCGGCTGGTTCCAGTCCTCCCTCCTCGAAAGCGCCGGCACCCGCGGCGTCGCGCCCTTCAAGGAAGTCCTCACCCACGGCTTCGCGCTCGACGGCAACGGCCGCAAGATGTCGAAATCAGTGGGCAACGTCGTCGATCCGCTCGCCATCATCCGCGACAACGGCGCCGATATCCTGCGCCTCTGGGTCGCCTCGACCGACTATTTCGAGGACGTGCGGATCGGCAAGGAAGTGCTCGCCGGCACCTCCGACGCGTACCGCAAGCTCCGCAACACCTTCCGCTACCTTCTCGGCGCACTCGCGGACTTCAGCGAAGAGGAGCGCATCGCCCCGGCCGAGATGCCGGAACTCGAACGCTGGGTCCTCCACCGCCTCGCCCTCCTCGACAAGGAGCTTCGCGAGGCGGCGGAAGGCTATGAGTTCAACCGCTACGCCCGTGCGCTGACCGCCTTCGCGCAGGACGATCTTTCCGCCTTCTTCTTCGATATCCGGAAAGACAGCCTTTATTGCGACTCCCCGGCGTCGCCCAAGCGCCGCGCCTACCGCACCGTGCTCGACACCGTCTTCCATGCGCTCGTGCGCTGGATGAGCCCGATCCTGTGCTTCACCACCGAGGAAGTCTGGGGGAGCCGCTTCTCGGAAGCCGGCTCGGTGCACCTCCTCGAGTGGCCCGAGATCGACGCGGGCTGGGCCGACGAAGCCTTGGGCGACCGCTGGGCGCTCATCCGTCATTCGCGCGAGCGGGTGACCGAAAGCATCGAGCCGCTCCGCCGCGAAAAGACGATCGGCTCCAGCCTCGAAGCGAAGATCCTCTATCCCGAGGCCGAGCTCGACCTGCTCGCTGCCGATGCCGAGGAACTGAAGGAAATCTACATCGTCTCCGAACTCGAAGCCGGCGCCACCGACGGCGTCGAAGTCACGCGGTCGAGTTACGGCAAATGCGGCCGCTGCTGGCGGCTCCGGCCGGAGGTCCCCGAAGACGGCGCGCTGTGCAGCCGCTGCGAGGAGGTCGTCGGAGCATGACTGACGCACCCGCCCCCCAGGCCCGGGCAAACCCGAAAGCGCAGAGCATCCGCGCCTACGGTCTCGGCATCGCCCTCTTCGTCTTCATCCTCGATCAGGTCACGAAATATATCGTCACCGTGCCGCTCCAGCTCCAGGAGCGGCGGCTGATCGAAATCTTCCCGGTCTTCGATTTGAATTGGACGGAGAATCGCGGCGTCTCG
>DASQND010000040.1:0-52933 GCA_035645215.1 Allosphingosinicella sp. | reverse complement strand
CCGCTACGGCAAGGAGGGCCTGCGCGACTGGTTCAAGGCGCTGTACGAGACCTTGCTCGGGAGCGCGCAGGGGCCGCGCATGGGGAGCTTCTTCGCGCTCTACGGGGTGGAGAACAGCCGGCGGCTGATTGCCGAGGCGCTTACCCAGGCGGCGGGCACTAAGAGCTGATGGTGAAGCTCACCTTCAACGCGCTCGGCTGGATGTTCGAACACGGCGTCGACCGCCTGCGTCGAGCTTATGAAGAGAGTTGCCGAACATTCTACTTGGCATCTGAACAGGCGCATGCGGACTGGACGGAGCACCAGCGACTAGTCGCAGCCGGTGCAGCTGACACGATCGAGAGGGACGAGTACGGCAACGTCGAGTGGGACTATGGAGATCACATCGGCGCGATTATATCCGAAGCTGATTCTGGGCTCGGGCTTGTGACCGAAGCGTTTACGATGGCGCTGCACCATTATTGGGAAAAGCAGCTTCGTCGAATGATGAAGGCGGAGAGGTATGTGGAGCGGGAAGCGTTCGATTGGCTCACAGCCAATGGGTTAGTGCCGCGACAAAGCGAACTCACGGAACTCCGACTTGCGGCGAACTGCATCAAACACGACGACGGCCACTTGGCCAGAAAGCGACCCGACCTGTTCGACCTCGCCGATGTCGTGCCGGGGATGAAAACAGGCTGGCACGCTGCGCTGAAGCTCCAGCCTCGCCACTTGGAGGCGTTCTTTGTCGCGGTCCGTGAATCGGGTCCGCAGAAAAAGAGCATCTTTCCGGCTACATAATCCGGAGACGCCCAGCGACATTCAGTCCGCCCGGCGGCTCGCGATCCAGTCGTCGATCTTGCGTTCGAGGATGACGAGGGGAAGGGCGCCGGTGTCGAGGACCTGGGCGTGGAACTCGCGGATGTCGAAGCGGGGACCGAGGGCGCGTTCGGCGCGGGCGCGCAGCTCGCTGATCTTGAGTTGGCCGATCTTGTAGGCGAGGGCCTGGCCGGGATTGGCGATGTAGCGGTCGATCTCGGACTCGGCGGCGGTGCGGCCGGTGGCGCTGTTGGCGAGCATGTAGTCGACGGCGCGGGTGCGGCTCCAGCCTTTGGCGTGGAGGCCGGTGTCGACCACGAGGCGGATGGCGCGGAACATCTGGGCGTCCAAGTGGCCGAAGAGCTGGATGGGATCGGTGAAGAGGCCGAGTTCGGGGCCCATTGTCTCGGCATAATGGGCCCAGCCTTCGACGAAGGCGGTGTTGCCGCCGAAGCGCATGAAATTGGGGAGGGCCTCGTTTTCCTGGGCGAGGCTGATCTGGAAATGGTGGCCGGGCGTGCCTTCGTGGAGGAAGAGGGTCTCGTTGCCTTCGATGGTGCGCGAGGGAAGGTCGTAGGCGTTGAAATAGAAGGTGCCGGGGCGGGCGCCGTCCGGCGAGCCCTGGCTGTAGGAGCCGCCGGCGGCGCTGCGCTCGCGATAGGCGGGGACGGGCTCGATCAGGAGCTGGGTGCGCGGGCGGCGCGGGAAGAGCTCGAGGACTCGGGTGTCGACGCGGCGGCCGATGTCGTGGAAGCGCTGGGTAAGCGCTTCGCGGCTGGCGGGCTTGAAGCGCGGATCGGTGCGGATGTGCTGGAAGAAGTCGGCGAGGCTGCCGGTGTGTCCGGCGCGGCGGGCGACGGCCTCCATCTGGGTGCGGAGGCGCCCGACTTCGCGGAGGCCGATAGCGTGCACTTCGTCGGCGGTGAGGGGGAGCGTGGTCTGCTGCTCGATGCGCAGCGCATAGAGGGCGGCGCCGCCCTGCATTTCGGAGAGGCCGACGCTTTCGCGGGCGACGGGGCGGTATTCGTCGGCGAGGAAGGTGCGGACTCGGCGGAGCGCCGGGATCAGGCGCTCGCCGATGGCGGCCCGGTAGGCGGCGGTGAGGCGGGCGTGCTCGGCGGCGGGGATTGTGTCGGGGAAGGCTTTGACGGGGCCGTAGAATGTCGAGCCCTCTACGCCTTGGGCGATGAGGTTGTCGAACTGGCCGAGGACGACGTCGACGACGAGCCTCGGCTGGACGACGCCGGAGGCCATGCCTTCGCGGAAGCGTAGGATCGAATTGTCGAGGTAGCGGATGAAGCCGTCGAGACGGCGCAGGTTGTTCTCGTAATCCAGGGCGGTGCGGAAAGGGGCGGCGCCGCGGCCGGAGGAGACGTCGGGGTAGAAGGACTGGAGGCCGCGCTTGTGGTCGATCGGGCGGACGGCGGTCAGCGCGAGGATTTCGGGCTGGAAGGCGCGGAGCGACTGTTCGCGGTCCCAGCGGAAGACGTCGTAGGCGAGGCGGTTGGTCTGATCGAGGGAGTCGCGGTCGATGCTGCGCAGGCGGGCGAGGTCGGCTTCGACTGCAGAGCGCTCGGCTTCGAAGAAGGCGGGGGTGACGTAGTCGCCGAATTCGGCGGCGTAGCGCAGGTCGCCGCGGACCAGGGCTTCGAGCGGGTTGCGGCGGAGGCTCGCTTCGTCGCTGTCCTGGAACAGGGCGGCGAGCGCGGCCGCCTGGTCCTGACGCGGTGCGGCCGCCGCCGCCGCGGACGGCGCCGGAGCTGGCTCCGCGGCGGTGCAGGCGGCGAGGGCGAGGAGCGAGGCGGCGGCGGCGAGCGTCTTCAATCTGTGACTCCTTGCGCGGTCAGTTCGCGGGCGCCCGCTGGCGCGCGATCCACTGGTCGATCTTGCGTTCGAGGACGGTGAGCGGGAGGGCGCCGGTGTCGAGGACCTGGGCGTGGAAGTCGCGGATGTCGAAACGGTCGCCGAGCGCGTCGCGGGCGCGCTGGCGCAGCTCCAGGATCTTGAGCTGCCCGATCTTGTAGGCGAGGGCCTGGCCGGGGATTGCGATGTAGCGCTCGACTTCGGAGGTGGCGTCGGTGCGGCCCATGGCGCTGTTGGCGAGCATGTACTGGATGGCGCGGTCGCGGCTCCAGCCCATGGCGTGGAGGCCGCTGTCGACCACGAGGCGCATCGCGCGGAGCATCTCGTCGTCGAGATGGCCGTAGCGCTGGTACGGATCGGTGAAGAGGCCGAGTTCGGGGCCGAGCTTTTCGGCGTAGAGCGCCCAGCCTTCGACGAAGGCGGTGTTGCCGCCGAAGCGCATGAAATTGGGGAGGGCCTCGTTTTCCTGGGCGAGGCTGATCTGGAAATGGTGCCCGGGCGCGGCTTCGTGGAGGTAGAGCGTCTCCATCCCCGGCGTGGTGCGCGAGGGGAGATCGTAGGTGTTGAAATAAAAGACGCCGGGGCGCGAGCCGTCGGGCGTGCCCTGCTGGTAATAGGCGCCGGCCTGGTTGCGCTCGAGGAAGGCGGGGACGGGGCGGATTTCGAGCGGGGTGCGGGGGATGGTGCGGAACAGGCTGGCGATGCGCTGGTCGACGCGGCGGCCGATCGCCTGATAGCCTTCGGTCAGCGCATTGGCGGACGCCGGCTTGAAGCGCGCGTCGGTGCGGATGTGCTCGAAGAAGGCGGCGAGGTCGCCCTGGAAGCCGACTTCCCGGCGGATCGAATCCATCTCGCCGCGGATGCGGGCGACTTCGCGAAGGCCGAGCTCGTGGACGTATTGGGCGGTCAGCGGAAGGGTCGTCGATTCCTCGATGAGGTGCGCGTAGAGGCGCTCGCCGCCCGGCATTTGCGAGATGCCGACGGTCTCGCGCGCTGCGGGGAGATATTCGGTGCGCAGGAAATCGCGCAGGCGGGTGAAGGCGGGGCGGATTTCGCCGGTGATGGCGGTGCGGTAGGCGGTGCGCAGGCGCTCCCGCTCGGCTTGGGGGACGGTGTCCGGGAAGTTCTGGACGGGAAGGTAGAAGGTCGAGCCTTCGACGCCCTGTTCGAGCAGGGTGTCGAGCTGGCCGATGACGTTGCTGACCACCAGCTTCGGCTGGACGACTCCGCTCGCCATGCCTTCGCGGAAGCGGGCGATGGCGGCGTCGATCTGCGACACGAAGCCGGTCGTGCGGCGCAGGCTGTTCTCATAATCCTCGACCGTCTTGAACGGGGCGGCGCCGCGGCCGGAGGAGAGATCGGCGAAGCCGGTGTGGAAGCCGCTGAAATGGTCGATCGGGCGGACCACGGTCAGCGCCAGCATGGCGGGCGCGAGGCCGCGCAGCGCCATTTCCTTGTCGCGGCGGAAGACGTCGTAGGCGAGCTGGTCGGTCGCGTTCAGCGATGCGCGGTCGATGGATAGGAGGGCGTCGAGCTCGCTTCGATGGGCGGCGCGCTCGCCCTCGAAGAACCGGTTGGAGAGATAGTCGCCATATTGGGCGGCGTAGCGCATGTCGCCCCGGTAGAGGGCGGCGAGCGGGATGCGGCGGAGGAGATCCTCGTCGCTGCGCGCGAAGATGGCGCGGAGGCGTTCGGACGGCGACTGGGCAGCGGCGGCCGGCGTCGCGGGCGCGGAGGCCGTGGGCGCCGACGCGGGCGCTTCGCCGCGCTCGCCGGTGGCGCAGGAAGAAAGGATGACGGCGGAGCCGGCGGCGAGCAGCAGGGTCTTCGAGAACACGGGCAATCCTTCGAACGGAGATGTCTTACGGGCGGGCGCCTTGCGGCGCATCGACGACGAGGTCGGGCGGGGTGAACCACGGACGCTCGCGATACCATTTGGTGATGATGTACTTGACGCCGGCGACCACCGGGCAGCCCTGGTGAAGGGTGAACGTGTTGGGCTCGCCGGCCGCGTCCATGTTGTTCCAGGCGAAGAGGTTGCCGGTGCGCGGCGTGATCTTGAGGTCGAGCTCCGGAAAGGCGGTCTGGCCGCCGGCTTCCGGCTCGTTCAAGAAGATCATCGCGGTCCAGGTGCGCTGGCCGCCGGTCTGGGCTTCCTTCAGATAATATTTCTGGTCGGTGTAGAAGAAGTCGTGATGCGGCTTGAACTCCTGGCCGACGGCGTAGCGCTGCCCTTGCGACGTTTCGCCGAGCTCGGGCTGGATGCCCATCAGCCTGGAGATCTTGGCCTCGACGGCGGCGATCAGCGGATCGTCCTTGTCGAGGTTGGAGCTTTCGCTGGTCCGGTAGCTGTAATCGGGCGCGTCGCTGAGCACGCCGGAGGGAAAGCGGTTGGCGTCGATCCGGGCGATCACGCCTTCGCATTCCTCGGGGGTGAGAAAGTCGCGGACGACGAACAGGTCCGCCTGCTGGACGGGCAGGCGGAACGTGTTGGGCGTGCGGGACAGCCGGTTCCTGACATATTCGCCGACGGCGGCGCGATATTCCTGGGGAGTCATGCGATCCTCACTCGATGACGCGGCCGCGGACCATGACGAAGGCGACCTGCTCCAGCCGGCGGACGTCCTGCAGCGGATCGCCGTCCACCGCGATGATATCGGCGGACAGGCCCGGTGCGATGCGGCCGGTCTCGTTCTGGAGATCGAGCAGGCGGGCGGCGGCGGTGGTGGCCGACGTCAGGGCTTCGGCCGGGCTCATGCCGAACAGCTCCACCATCATGTGGAGCTCCTGCGCATTGCGGCCGTGGGCGAAGACTCCGGCGTCGGTGCCGAAGACGATCGTGACGCCCGCGGCCCGCGCGGCGCGGCCGGCGCGGCCGAGATGCTCGACCGTTTCGCGGATCTTGGTCTCGACCGTCGGCGTGTAGATGCCGCGCCCCAGCCCCTCGCGCACCCCGACGAGCGCCATCATGGTCGGGACCATGGCGCTTCCCGAGGCGCGCATCGCCTGGAGGGCGCGGGCGTCGGCGAAGGTGCCGTGCTCGATCGAATCGACGCCGGCGCGCGCCGCCGCCTCGATGCCGCGCGCGCCGTGGGCGTGGGCGGCGACCTTGAGGCCGAGCGAATGGGCGGCGACGACGATGGCGCGCATCTCCTCGTCGGAGAAATGCGCTTCGAGGCCGCGGCCCTGCTGCGAGAGGACGCCGCCCGTCGCGGTGAACTTGATCACCTGCGCGCCGGACTGGGCGAGTTGGCGGACGCGCGCGGCGCATTCCTGCGCGCCGGTGCAGGTGTTGCCGGCGGAGAGCGCCGCGATGACTTCGGGGCGGAAGCCGTTCACGTCGCCGTGGCCGCCGATGATCGAGATGGCCGGGCCGGAAGCGACGATGCGCGGACCGGCGATCAGGCCTTCGGCGGTGGCGCGCGAAAGGGCGGTGCCGACGCCGGGCGCGGAGCCCAAGTCGCGTACGGTGGTGAAGCCGGCGCGGGCGGTGGTCCGGGCGTTCCTGACGCCGATAAGCGTCGCGTATTCGTCCGAATCGACGGCCTCGCGCCAGAAATCGCCGCCGGGATTGCTGGAGATGTGGACGTGGGTGTCGATGAGGCCCGGCATCACCGTGCGCGACGACAGGTCGATCAGGCGGGCGCCGGCGGGGGCGGGCTGGTGGCCGTCGGTCACCGCGGTGATGCGGCCGTCGACGACCGTGATCGTCGAAGGGCCGCGCGCGCGCTGGGCCGGATCGGTGATGAGGCGGCCGGCGTGGACGACCAGGGTTTCCGCGGCGGCGGGCGCCGAGAGGGCGAAGAGGCTGAGAAGGAAGAGAAAGAGGCGGGCGATCATGCGGCGAACCTCGCGGGGGAAGACGTCACCGCCATGCGCCACGCGCGCCGCTTCTTGCAAGGAGGGTTTTTGCGTGGGTGGGGGTGCGTCCGGGAACGTCATCCCGGCGAAGGCCGGGATCTCGGCGGGTGACAGGCGCGGCGGTATGTGGAGGGCGCCCTCCACGGGCGTTTGCGTTCTTCACCCCCTGAGATCCCGGCCTTCGGGCTCCCATCAAAGTAATACTTTGATGGGGTCCCTCCCGGGATGACGGTGTGGCACCAGCAAGCAAAAGCCCGGACTTCCGCTGGGAAATCCGGGCCTTTTGCTTTCACTCCCGGCGAGCCGGAGCTTACCAGAAGAAGTCGTAGATCACGTCGACGACTTCGCCGTTCCAGGTGTCGACGAGCAGCACGTCGTTATAATAGCGCACCCAGGTGTAGCCCGGGCCGGCGTGCGGCAGGCGGTACCGGTAGGGATCGTGGATGCGGTAGCGGCTCGAATAGAAAGGCGCGCCGATCCGGATGCCGATCGAGAAGCGGTTGTAGCGGTAGCCGTACGGGTCGTAATAGCGGCCGCCCCGGTAGAGATCCCGGTAATTGTTGCGGTAGCTGTACCAATCGTAGCGGCGGTCGTTGCGCCACTGATAGCGATCCCAGCGGCGGTCGGCGCGGCGCTCGTCCCGCCACTCGCGGCGCTCGCGGTCCTCGCGCGCTTCGCGGCGGTTCTCACGCTCCTGCTGGAGATAGCGGTCGCGGGCGCGGACGGCGCGGCGGTCGTTCGGGTCGACATTGTTCCAGCCGTCCGGATAGCCGTTCTGCCGCTGCGCGTCGCCGCGGCGCTCCTGCCAGTTGCCGCCCTGGGCCTGGGCCTGCGCGGCGGCCTGCTGCTGGGCCTCGACCTGCTGCTGCCGCTCGGCGCGGTCGCGGGTGCGTTCCAGCATGCCGCCGCCCCCGTCCTGACGGGCTTCCTGGCGAGCCTGGCGCTGCTCCTGCCGGTCGGCGCGGACCGCCTCGCGCGATTCCTGCCGCGATTCCTGGCGGACCTCCTGGCGCGATTCCTGGCGCTCGCTGCGCTGTTCCGAACGCGCCTGGTTGCGTGCCTGGTTTTCCTCGAAACGCTGCTGCCAGCGCTGCTGGCGCTCGCTGTCCTGTGCAAAAGCGGGCGTCGCCGCCGCGGCCGCCAGCAAAATACCGATCAATGCCTTTCGCATCGTGTGTTCACTCCTCACGCCGGCGGCAACCCCGCCCCTCGATGCGGGCAGACGTGCTCCAATGAGGATGAGCGGAAGCTGAACTGAAACGAGGGCGAAATGTCAGCGCCGGCCGCCGCCGCGGGGCGGGAGGGCGCGCAGAGCCGGCGTCGCGCGCGCCGCGTCTTCCGGCGCGATGCCCGGCGGCGGGGCGCCGGCGACCTGCTCCTGGCCGGAGCGGGCGCGAACGGCGCGGCGGACGGCGTCGCGGATGCGCGGATAGGTGCCGCAGCGGCAGAGGTTGCCGAGCGCCGCATCCACGTCCGCATCGCTCGGGCTGTCGGCGCGCTCGATCAAGGCGGCGGCGGCCATGATCATGCCGGGCTGGCAGAAGCCGCATTGCGACACCTGCTCGGCCGCCCAGGCCTGCTGCACCGGGTGCGAGCGGTCGGCGGAGAGGCCCTCGATGGTGGTGACGAGGCTTCCCTCGAGCGCGCCGATCGGAATCGTGCAGCTCAGCACGGCGCGGCCGTCGACGTGGACGGTGCAGGCGCCGCAATGGCCGGTGCCGCAGCCATATTTGGTGCCGGTCAGGTTGGACGCGTCGCGAAGCGCCCAGAGGAGGGGCGTTGCGGGATCGAGCCGGTAATGGACGGCCTGACCGTTGACGGTGAAGCTGGTCATGGCGACAGCCTTAGGGCGCCCGCCGGCGGATGGGAATCCCGGCCTTGCCTCAGAGCGCCGCCTGGGCGAGCTTCACATGGTATTCGTTCGCGGCGTAGCCGGGGCCGTTATAGGCTTTGACGAAGGGGATGCAGCTTTCCGGATTGCCGGGCTTGGCGGCGCGCAGGGCGTCGATGAGCTTCTTCGAGCGCACGAAGCGGATGAAGCATTCGAGATGCGCCGCCTCGCTCTTGGTGAGCGCCAGCGCCATGTCGAAGGCGGAGGCGTAGCCGAGCGCTTCGGCATTCTCGCCGAGCACCTGGAAGGCGCCCCAGGAGCAGGCCTTGAACGCGGCGTCCGGATCGAGCGCGCAGGCGTCGGCGAGCTTGCCGTATTGCGCCGAGAAAGGCCCGTAGGTGCCGGGCTGCCATGTGGGCGCGGAAAGGACCGGGTGGCTCTTGTCGAAGCGGTGGCCGGTCGCGCGGCTGAAGACATGCTTTTCGTAGAGGATGGACGGGCGGCCCGCATCGTCGAAGGGGCCGCGCGGGGCTTCGACCTTGCGCACCGCCATGATGAGCTTTGGCGACACGCCGAGCTCCGCTGCGACGCGCTGGAAATCGGCCTCGGCGAGCGGCGGCGCCGCCTTGTTCGAAAGGCGGGCGAGAAGCGCGCTGCGCGCCGCCGCGTCGAAGCCGCCTTCCGGCGGCAGGCCGAGCCGCATGCGCAGCGCCGCGACGTCGAGCTTGCCGGTGCGCGGAGGCGATGCCGGCGCGGCCGGAACGTCCGGGATGACGAGGACCTTGGGCGACTCGGCGCCGTCGCGCGGGACGCCGCATTGGTCGAGAACGGCGTCGAGGCGGGCGACGAAGCCGGCGGTGACCGGACCTTTCAGCTCCGGCCGGATGACGTCCATGAGCTGCTTGCGATAGAATGGCATCGACGTTCCCCCCAAGAAAAGCGAATCGGGAGCGTAACGTATTTTTTCCTACAAGACACGCGGCAAAGGGCGGCTAAGGAAGAGGCTCGGCGAGGAGGAGAGCGAGCGTGTCGGAAACCAGGATCGCAGTGTCGCTCGAGGGCCATGTCGCCCACATCGAGCTCGCCCGCGAAGAGAAATTGAACGCGATGGACGGCGAGATGTTCGCCGCGATCGGCGAGGCCTTCCGCAGCCTCGGCACCGACCACCGGGTGCGCTGCATCCTGCTGTCGGGCCGGGGGCGGCATTTCTCGGCCGGGCTCGACCTCGAATATGCGGGGAGCCAGTTCCCGCCGTCGGACGATCCCGGCCGCGCCGCCGAAGCGCGCCTCCGCCACATCGGCTGGCTCCAGGACGCGTTCAGCGCGGTCGAGGCGGCGCGGGCGCCGGTGGTGGCTGCGGTGCACGGCGGGTGCATCGGCGCGGGCGTCGACCTCGCCAGCGCCTGCGACCTTCGGATCGCGTCCGCCGACGCCTTCTTCCAGGTCGCCGAAGTGGACGTCGCGATCACCGCGGACCTCGGCACGCTGCAGCGCCTCGGCCACCTCATCCCGCACGGAATCCTGCGCGAGCTCACCTATACGGGCCGGCGCATGGGCGCGGAGGAAGCGGCGCGCTACGGCCTGGTCAACACGGTCGCGGGGTCTCGGGAGGAGGCGATCGCGACCGGGCTGGAGCTTGCCGGCACGATCGCCGCCAAGTCGCCGCTCGCGGTCGCGGGCGCCAAGCTCAGCCTGAACTACAGCCGCGGCCGGCCGGTGGAGGAGGGGCTGCGGCATGTCGCGCTCTGGAATTCGGCCACGCTGGTGAGCGCCGATCTCCTTGCGGCGGTGGCGGCGCGGCTCACCAAGGGAACCCCGGAATTCGGTCCGCTGTCCGAATGATCGATCCGGTTGCAGACCTGCTCCCCTGAAGCCGCTTGGCGAAGGGTGGGGCCCACAACCGCTTGAAACCGCGCGGCCCCTTTGCTATCGGCGCCAGCGACGGCGCGGGAACTGTTCTCGCGACGACCCGATTTTTATGCTATCGGCGTTGCGCTTCCGGCAGGTTCGAAAGACCTGCCGCGCAACGCTTTTGACCGGAGAGTGACAGGCTTTTATGCAGATTCTCGTTCGCGACAACAATGTCGACCAGGCGCTGCGAGCGCTCAAGAAGAAGCTCCAGCGCGAAGGCGTCTATCGCGAAATGAAGCTGCGCCGCCATTACGAGAAGCCGTCCGAGAAGCGCGCCCGTGAGCGCGCCGCGGCGATCCGCCGCGCCCGCAAGCTCGAGCGCAAGCGCGCCGAGCGCGACGGCGGCGGCGCCCGCTAAGCATCAGGGCGCTCCGCCCGGCTCCATCCGGAGCGGGGAGGCGGCGCTTGCTTCGTGCGGGGGCGGCGATAGATTCGCCGCCCTTGCCGTATCCGGGGCCCAAGGGTCCCACATCCACGCCAAAGGGGGCCCGATGTCCGTCACCGCCGTTCCGATCCGTCCGCTGAAGAAGGGCTCGGTCTTGAAGCTCTGGCTCGGCATCATCGTCCTCCTCGCGCTGGTCGTGGCCGCCGCCTGGTACACGACCGGCCGCCTCCACTTCACCAAGACGGCCTCGGGCCTCGAATATCGCGTGATCCAGGAAGGCGAAGGCCCGCATCCCGGCGCGACCGACCTCGCCCTCATCAACTATACCGGCCGCCTGCAGGACGGCACGGTGTTCGATTCGAACGAGGGCGGCCAGCCGGTGCCGCTTCCGGTCAACGGCTCGATCGCCGGATTTTCGGAAGCGCTCCAGCTGATGAACAAGGGCGCGACCTATCGCCTGCGCATCCCGCCGAACCTCGGCTACGGCGCGACGGGCGCGGGCGGCGGCGTGATCCCGCCCAACGCGACGCTCGAGTTCGACGTCACCCTGGTCGATTTCCGCGCGCTGACGCCCGAGCAGATCCAGCAGATGCAGATGATGCAGATGATGCAGCAGCAGGGCGGCGCCGGCGGCGCGGGCGCCCCTCCGGGCGGCCCCGAAGGAGGCGCTCCGGGCGGACCGGAGGGCGCTCCGGGCGGTGCCGCGGCCGGTGCGCCTCCGGGCGGCGCGGACGGCGCGCGCGGCCGCGGCCGCGGCGCGGAAGGCGCCGCTCCGCCGCAGGGCAACAGCAGCCGCTGATCCGAGGTTGAAAGAAGGGCGGCGGCCGGAGCTTATAGGCTCCGCCGCCGCCCTTTTTTTTGTCTGGGTGAGGCGACCGGGTTGCGCGGGCGTGTCCATCTGTGGGGCACAGGCGGAGCTCGGCGCTCTGCAATCCGTCCTTCGACAGGCTCAGGACTAACGGTGGTGGTTGTCACCGCTTCTCCTGAAAACCGCTAGGGTCCGTACTCAATACCCGCAACGGCCGTGACGGAGCGGATTTTGGCGCAGGGGGAGGAGCGAGGAGGGAGCGATGCGGCGCATCGTGACCGACGAGCGACGCTGCCATGCGCCAAAAGCCGCCCGCCGCTCCGGACGATCCCGGCCATTGCGGGTATTGAGTACGGACCCTAGGGCTGACCCTGTCGAAGCCCGGGTCGCTTCACCAGTGGCCCCGCTTACGGCTCCGCGGGCGTCGCTCCGTCCTCGCCTTCCTCGGAGATCTGCTGGAGGGCGGCCTTGACCATCGCGACGATCGGGTCGGCGAGCGCAAGGCCGAGGATTCCGAACAGGGCGCCGAAGAGGAGCTGGGCGCCGAGGACGGTGGCGGGGGCGAGGTCGACGGTCTTCCTCGCGACGTAGGGGACGATCAAATAGCCGTCGACGACCTGGACGATGACGTAGACGGCGATCGCCCAGAGCCCCGTGTCGACGCCGGCCGAAAAGCCGACGAGGACGATCAGCACGCCCGAGACGATCGCGCCGATGTTGGGGAGGAATGCGAGGATGCCGGTGAGGAGGCCGAGGAGGGCCGCCATCGGCACGCCGCCGGCCCAGAGGAGGAGCCAGGTGCCGACGCCTTCGACCGCCATGCCGAGGAGGCGCCCGGCCATCAGGCGGCGCAGGGTAAAGCCCATCCGGCTCGACGTGCGGTAGAAGCTGTCGCGGCTGCGCAAGGGGAGCATCCAGCCGATGCCGCGCTCGTAAAGGCGGGGCTCGACGGCGATGAAGATGCCGATCACCATGATCATGACCAGGCTGGTGATCGCGCCGATGGCGGTCGAGACGGCGGAGGTGAGCCGGCCGAGGCCGCCCATCAATTGCTGCGAGAGTTGATCGACCTTGATCTCGCCCGGCGTGAAGCCGTGGGTGCCGGCCCAGGCGAGGATGCGGTTCGCCTGGTCGGTGATGGTGGTGCTGAAGGCCGCGGCCTGGGCGCGCATCTGGACTCCGGTCAGCCACACCGTGCCGACGATGAAGGCGACGGCGAGGAGGCTGACGATGGCGAGGCGCCAGCCGCGGCCGATCGGGGCGACGCGGCCGAGAAGGCGCGTGCCGCCGTCCAGCATCGAGGCGAAAACGATCCCGCCGAGGATGAGGAGCAAAGGCTGGGCGAGGATCCAGACCAGTATCACGCCGAGCGTCAGGCCGATCCAGACGAAGGCGCGCTTCAATTCGGTGCGGATGATCGGATCGCGAAGCTCGGTCGGCCCCGCTTCCTCGACGTGAACTTCGCTTGCCATCTGTTCGCCCCCTTTAGTGCACTAGCGCGCCGGCGCCGCTTCCTCGGGATGCAGCGACGTCCCCGCCCGTCCGCCCCGAAGCGCGGTGAACCAGCTCACGGGATTGAGATAGCCCGAAGAGCCGTCCAGCGAGAAGGTGATGAATTCGGCCCGGCCGCCGATATTTTGCCACGGCACCGGTCCGCCGAGGCCGCCCAGCTCGAGCTTGACGCGGCTGTCGGCGCTGTGATCGCGATTGTCGCCCATCAGCCAGACGTGGCCGGCGGGGATCACGACCGGCGCGAATTCGTCGGCCTCCGAGACGCCGGTGTCGGCGACGTCGTAGCTGCGGCCGCCCGGAAGGGTCTCGCGGTAGAGGGGCATTCGGCAATAGCGGCGGCCGTCCGGGCCCGCTTCCTCGCGGGCGGCGGCGCCGAACGCGCAATGGACGTTGGCGTCCATCGGGATCATCGCGTCGGCGCGCCGCTCGCGCGGCAGGCGGCTCCCGTTCAGATAGAGCTGGCCGGCGATCATCTGGATTCGGTCTCCGGGGAGGCCGATGACGCGCTTGATGTAATCGGAACGGGCGCCGGGCGGCGTGACGATGACGATGTCGCCGCGTTCGGGAAGGCTGCCGAACAGGCGCCCGCGTGTTTCGGGAAGGATGTGGAAGCTCGGCGACACCCAGGACCAGCCGTAGGGATATTTGGAGACGACGAGCCGGTCGCCCTTGAGGAGCGAGGGCATCATCGATTCGGACGGGATGTAGAAGGGCTTGGCGATGAAGCTGTGAAAGGCGAGCACGGCGAGGATCAGCCAGAAGATCGCCTTGAGCTCGCCCCACCAGTCGGTGCCCTGCGGGAGCGAAGCGGCCTTGGCCGTCGCGGCGGCCGGGGGCGTGTCGCTGGCCTCGCCGGCGGCGAGCGCCGCGGCGGCGGGTGCGGCGAACTCCGCGTGCGGGGCGGCGGCGGGCGCATCGGCGCCGGATGCGACGGGACGGTCGCTGTCGGTCAAGCTTTCGGCTCCTCGGGGACTGCGGAGATGACGACGAACGCCATGGCGAAGGGATGATCGTCGGTCATGGTCAGGTGGATGACGGCCGCGTGGCCTTCGGGGATCATCGCGTCAAGCCTCTCCTTGGCGCCGCCCGTCAGGTGCAGCGTCGGTTCGCCGGAGGCTTTGTTCACCACGCCTATATCGCGCATGAACACGCCGCGCTTGAAGCCGGTGCCGACCGCCTTGGAGAATGCCTCCTTGGCGGCGAAGCGCTTGGCATAGGTGCCGGCGCGGGTGAGCGGGCGGCGGGCGGCCTTGGCACGCTCCGACTCGGTGAAGACGCGGCGTTCGAAGCGCTCGCCGAAGCGGTCGAGCGAGTTCTGGATGCGCTCGATGTTGCACAGATCCGAGCCGATGCCGAGGATCATGACGGCTCCCCCAAGCCGTCACCCCCGCGAAAGCGGGGGTCCAGCGGGCGGCGTTGCGGGGCTCGGCCTTCGTCTGGATTCCCGCTTTCGCGGGAATGACGGGAATGAATATTCATCCCCGCGCCGCGTCCATGAGGTCCCGCATTCGGCGGACGGTGGCTTCGAAGCCGGTGAAGATCGCTTCGCCGACGAGGAAGTGGCCGATGTTGAGCTCGCGGATGTGCGGGATGGCCGCGATTGGGGCGACGTTGTCGAAGGTCAGACCGTGGCCGGCATGGGCTTCGATGCCGTTCTTGGAGGCGAGCGCCGCCGCGTCGGCGATGCGGCGCAGTTCCGCGGCGCGCTCGCCCGCATTTTCTGGGCCTTCCAGGTGCGCGTAGCGGCCGGTGTGGAATTCGACGACAGGCGCGCCGAGGCGAGCGGCGGCGGCGACCTGGCGGGGGTCGGGCTCGATGAACAGGCTGACGCGGATGCCGGCGTCGCCGAGGCGCGCGACGAAGGGGAGGAGGTGATTGTCCTGGCCGGCCGCGTCGAGGCCGCCTTCGGTGGTGCGCTCCTCGCGCCGTTCGGGGACGATGCAGGCGGCGTGCGGGCGGTGGCGGAGCGCAATGCGGAGCATCTCCTCGGTCGCCGCCATTTCGAGGTTGAGCGGAACGGTGAGCTTTTCCATCAGGCGCGAAATGTCGTCGTCGCGGATGTGGCGCCGGTCTTCGCGGAGGTGGGCGGTGATGCCGTCGGCGCCCGCGCTCGCGGCGGCGAAGGCGGCGCGGACGGGATCGGGATGGTCGCCGCCGCGCGCGTTGCGGATGGTCGCGACGTGGTCGATGTTGACGCCGAGGCGCAGGTGCTCCGTCATGCGGCCTTCCGGCTTCCGGGCTTTTGCACGGGCATTTCGGCCAAGTCCGGCGGGAGGTTCTCCGGCTCGTAAACGGGAACGTCGATCCGGATCAGCGGGATGAAGGGGACGCCGAGATCGGCGATGCCGTTGGAGCGGTCGACGAGGGCGGCCGCCGCGACGACGTGCCCGCCCGCCGCTTCGACCGCTTTGATCGCCTCGCGGGAGCTCAGGCCCGTCGTCACCACGTCCTCGACGAGGAGCACCTTTTGACCCGGCTCCAGGCGGAAGCCTCGGCGCAGTTCAAACGTGCCGGTGGGGCGCTCCAGGAAGACGGCTTCGAGGCCCATGGAGCGGCCGACTTCGTGGCCGATGATGATCCCGCCCATGGCCGGCGAGACGATGATCGAGAGCTGCTTCTTGATCTCGAGCGGGAAGCTGCGGACCAGGGCGGAGGCGAGCTTGGAGGCGCGGGCTGGGTCCATCAGGACGCGGGCGCATTGCAGGTAGCGGGAGCTGTGGAGGCCCGAGGAGAGGACGAAATGACCTTCGAGCAGGGCGTCCGCGGCCACGAACTCGGCGAGGATCTCGTCTTCGGTCATGCCCGCTCGTCCCCGCTCTTCGCCCGGCCCTTTGCCGGGCGGGAGATAGGCGAGGGCGCCCCCGGCATCAAGCGCAGCCTCGAAGCAGCCTGTAAATGCGGCTCTTTTCAAGGGCTTGCGGATCATGATGCAGGTCACCATCTGCGCGCTTGAGAGCGGTGCCTGTCCTGCCTATAAGGCGCCCGCACCGCCCCCCGGGCGTCTCGAATCCACTCCCGCGCGCTCGGGCGGGTCCAACGGGGTTTAGATGAAGACTCTTCTCAAGTTTATCGCAGCGGCCGCGGCCTTCGGGCTCGTGCCCGCCGCGGCGCTCGGCCAGGCCGCGCCAGCCCCCGCGCCGGCCGCTACCAAGGCCGCGCCTGCCCCGGCCGCGACGGCGGCGACGCCCGCTCCGGGCGCGACGCAGGCCGTTCCGCCGGTCGGCGGCACCGTGCCTTCGTCGCAGGCCGTCGGCGGCGCGCAGCCGCAGGACGTGGCCGGCCCGAACGACGGCGGCGAGCGTCCGAGCGACGCCGCGGTGGCGCAGAGCACGGCGGCCAGCCAGGCGACGCGCGAGCCGGGCATCGGCCAGCCGGACGGCCGCTTCAAGCTCCAGGACCAGTTCACGCCGATCGGCCGCGAAGCCGCCTGGTTCCACGACTGGATCCTGATGCCGGCGATCACGATCATCACCATCTTCGTCTTGATCCTGATGGTCTGGGTGATCGTGCGCTTCCGGCGCAGCGCCAATCCGACGCCGTCGCGCACCACGCACAACACGCTGCTCGAGGTCGTCTGGACGCTGGTTCCGGTGCTGATCCTGGTCGTGATCGCGCTCCCCTCGATCAAGCTCCTGTCGCGCCAGTACAGCCCGCCGTCGGCCGACCTCACCGTCAAGGTGATCGGCAACCAATGGTATTGGGAATATGAATATCCCGATCACGGCGTACAGCTCGTCTCGAACCTCCTCACCGAAGAGCAGGCCAAGGCGACCAACCAGCCGCGGCTTCTCGGCGTCGACAACCGCATGGTGGTCCCCGTCAACGCGACGGTGAAGCTCCTCGTCACGTCCAACGACGTCATCCACAGCTGGGGCGTTCCCGCTTTCTGGGTGAAGATGGACGCCGTGCCGGGCCGGGTGAACGAAACCTGGTTCCGCGCCGAGCGGCCGGGCCTGTTCTACGGCGTCTGCTACGAGCTTTGCGGCGCCCGCCACGCCTACATGCCGATCGCCGTCGAAGTGGTCTCGCCGCAGCAGTTCGCGGCCTGGGTCGGTTCGCGCGGCGGCCAGATGCCGGGCGCGCGGCCCGCCGCCGGCGCCCAGCCTGCCGGGCCGCCCCGCCAGGAAGGGATTACCGCCGGCGAGGCGACCGAAACCAGCCCGGCGCCGGCCGGCGTCAATCCCGGCACGACCACGCCCCAGGTTTCCACCCAGGGCGCCACGAACACCCGCGAGGGCGACAGCAACTGACATGACCGACACCACCGCAAATGCGAGCCACTATGCGTCGGCTCACGCTCACGCCCATGACGACCATCACGATGCGGACCATAAGCCGGGCTTCTTCGCCCGCTGGTTCATGTCGACCAACCACAAGGACATCGGCACGCTGTATTTGATCTTCGCGATCATCGCGGGGATCATCGGCGGCGTCATTTCGGGCCTGATGCGTATGGAGCTCGCCCATCCGGGCGTGCAGTATCTCCAGACGTGGGCTTCGGCCTTCGCGGGCACCCAGGCGACGTTCGACGAAGCCTTGCACTTCTGGAACGTCCTCATCACCGCCCACGGCCTCATCATGGTCTTCTTCATGGTGATGCCGGCGATGATCGGCGGCTTCGGCAACTGGTTCGTTCCGATCATGATCGGCGCGCCGGACATGGCGTTCCCGCGGATGAACAACATCAGCTTCTGGCTGCTTCCGCCCGCCTTCATCCTGCTCCTGGGCTCCGCCTTCGTCTCGGGCGGCGTCGGCAACGGCGCGGGCGTCGGCTGGACGGTCTATCCGACGCTGTCCTCCACGGGCTCGACCGGGCCCGCGGTCGACATGGCGATCTTCTCGCTCCACCTCGCGGGCGCCTCGTCGATCCTCGGCGCGATCAACTTCATCACCACCATCTTCAACATGCGCGCGCCGGGCATGACGCTGCACAAGATGCCGCTCTTCGTCTGGTCCGTGCTGGTGACGGCGTTCCTGCTGCTGCTCGCCCTTCCGGTCCTCGCCGGCGCGATCACCATGCTGCTCACCGACCGCAATTTCGGAACGCACTTCTTCGATCCCGCCGGCGGCGGCGATCCGCTCCTCTACCAGCACCTCTTCTGGTTCTTCGGGCACCCGGAAGTGTACATCATGATCCTGCCGGGCTTCGGCATGGTCAGCCAGATCGTCGCGACGTTCAGCCGCAAGCCGGTCTTCGGCTATCTCGGCATGGCCTATGCCATGGTCGCGATCGGCGTGATCGGCTTCGTCGTCTGGGCGCACCACATGTTCGCGGTCGGCCTGGACGTGAACACCAAGATGTACTTCACCGCGGCCACCATGGTGATCGCGGTGCCGACCGGCATCAAGATCTTCTCCTGGATCGCGACCATGTGGGGCGGCTCGATCAGCTTCCCGACGCCGATGCTCTGGGCGCTGGGCTTCATCTTCATGTTCACCGTGGGCGGCGTCACCGGCGTCGTGCTGGCGAACGGCGGCGTCGACACCTATTTCCACGACACCTATTATGTGGTGGCGCACTTCCACTACGTGCTGTCGCTGGGTGCCGTCTTCTCGCTGTTCGCGGGCTTCTACTACTGGTTCGCGAAGATGTCGGGCCGGATGTACAACGAGCTCCTCGGCCAGCTCCACTTCTGGGTGTTCTTCATCGGCGTGAACGTGCTGTTCTTCCCGATGCACTTCCTCGGGATGGACGGCATGCAGCGCCGCGTGAACGATTATGCGGACGCCTACGGGCCGTGGAACGAAGTGGCGAGCTGGGGCTATGCGATCATGGCCGTCGGCATGCTGTTCTTCTTCGTGAACGTCATCTGGTCGCTCTTCGCCGGCAAGAAGGCGCCCGACAATCCCTGGGGCGAAGGCGCGACGACGCTCGAATGGACGCTGTCGAGCCCGCCGCCCTTCCACCAGTTCGAGACCTTGCCGAAGGTGGATTGATGGATCGCGGCGCGCGGGGCGCGCCGCGGGACGTCATCCCGGCAGGGACCCCATCAAAGTAGTACTTTGATGGGACCCGCGGAGGCCGGGATCTCAGGGGGTGAAAGGCACCGGCGGTGGTGGAGCGCTCCATTGGCGCTGGCGCTCTTCACCCGCTGAGATCCCGGCCTTCGCCGGGATGACGAGAGACACTATATGACCAGCGTGACCGCGACCGCATACGACACGAGCCTCCCCGCTGACTGGCGCGATTTCGTCGCGCTGACCAAGCCGCGGGTGATGAGCCTCGTCGTCTTCACGGGGCTGTGCGGGATGCTGGTGGCGCCGGTGACGCTGCACCCGGTGCTCGCCTTTACGGCGATCCTCTGCATCGCGCTGGGCGCGGGCGCGGCCGCCGCGCTCAACATGTGGTACGAGGCCGACCTCGACGCCAAGATGAAGCGCACGTCGAGCCGGCCGCTCCCCGCGGGGCGGATGGACCGGCAGTCCGCGCTCCACTTCGGCGTCGGCCTTTCCTTCTTCTCGGTGATCCTGATGGGCGTCGCGACCAACTGGTTCGCCTCCGCGATCCTCGCCGGATCGATCCTGTTCTACGTCCTCGTTTACACGGTGTGGCTGAAGCGCCGGACGCCGCAGAACATCGTCATCGGCGGCGCGGCCGGGGCGTTTCCGCCGCTGATCGGCTGGGCGGCGGCGACCGGCGATGCGAGCACGCTCCCCGTTCTCCTCTTCGCCTTGATCTTCCTCTGGACCCCGCCGCATTTCTGGGCGCTGTCGCTGTTCGTGCGCTCGGACTATGCCGCGGCCGGCGTGCCGATGCTCCCCGTCGTCGCGGGCGCCAGGGCGACGCGGCGCCAGATCCTGCTCTACAGCTTCCCGATGGCCGCGGCCGCGGTCGCGCCCTGGCCGCTCGGCCTCGCCGGGCCGCTCTACGGCGCGGCGGCGGCGGCGCTCAGCCTCGTCTTCCTCGTCATGGCGGCGCAGGTGAACGCGAACCGGGCGGCGGAGCCCGAAGGCATGGCGCCCGAAAAGCGGCTGTTCGCTTTCTCCATCCTTTATCTTTTCGCGCTGTTCGGCGCGCTCGTCGCAGACAAGTGGATCATCGCATGACCCCGCAGGAAGAGCTCAAGCATGCCGAGGACGTCCGCGCCCGCCAGCGCAGCCGCTCGGTCGTCATGGCGGTCGCCTTGCTCGCCTTTGCGGTGCTCATGTTCTTCATCACCATCGCGCGGATGTCGGGGGGATCCGGGGGATGAGCGGGGCCGCGCTCGAGCGGCGCAATGGGCGCACTGGTGTGATCGCCGGTCTGGTCGCGCTGGCCATGGTCGGCCTCGCCTTCGCGAGCGTGCCGCTCTACCGCCTGTTCTGCCAGGTGACCGGCTTTGCCGGCACGACCCAGATGGCGGTCGGCGGCCGCGCGCCGGGCGCCGTCGGGCAGCGCATGTCGGTCCGCTTCGACGCCACGGTCTCGAACACGCTTCCCTGGCGCTTCGAGGCCGAGCAGCCGACGCATGAAGTCGCGATCGGCGAGCGCTCCATCGCCTTTTACAGCGCGAAGAACCTCTCGGCGCGGCCCGTCACCGGCACCGCGACGTTCAACGTGACGCCGGCCTCGGCGGGGCAGTATTTCACCAAGATCCAGTGCTTCTGCTTCACCGAGCAGGTGCTCCAGCCGGGCGAGGAAATGCGCATGCCGGTCGTCTTCTACGTCGATCCGCGCATCCTCCAGGACCCGGACGCGCGCCGGATCAGCGAGATCACCTTGAGCTACACCTTTTACCCGGTGGATTCGGCGCGAGAGGGAAGCTAGAGGGGCGCCCATAGCCCGCCGCCGGGCGTTCGTCCGGCGATCGAAGAGGAACAGAGGAAGCCGCGATGGCCGGAGCCAAGAACCATCCCTACCACATCCTGCCGCCGAGCATCTGGCCGTTCGTCGGCTCCATGTCGGCGCTCCTCCTGACGGGCGGCGGCGTCCTCTGGATGCACGACAATTCGGCGGGCGTGTATCTGACGGCGCTCGGCTTCATCGGCGTCCTCGTCACCATGTTCAGCTGGTGGGCGGACGTCATCCGCGAAGCCCATGCGGGCGATCACACGCCGGTGGTGCAGCTTCACCTGCGCTACGGGATGATCCTGTTCATCGCTTCGGAAGTGATGTTCTTCGTCGCCTGGTTCTGGGCCTATTTCAACGCGGCGCTTTTCCCCTCCGCGGTCGAATCGGTCGGCGGGCATTGGCCGCCCGAGGGCATGGAAGTGCTCGATCCGTTCGCATGGCCGCTGATCAACACGCTCATCCTGCTCTGCTCGGGCACGACGGTCACCTGGGCGCACCATTCGCTGATCCACGGCGACCGCAAGGGCCTGATCAACGGCCTGTGGCTGACGATCGGCCTCGGAATCCTGTTCACGTGCATCCAGGCCTATGAATATATGCACGCGCCCTTCATGTTCGTCGGCAATGTCGAGGACGGCGCCAACATCTACGGCTCGACCTTCATGATGGCGACGGGCTTCCACGGCGCCCACGTGCTCATCGGAACGATCTTCCTGATCGTCTGCCTGGTGCGCGCCTATAAGGGCCACTTCACCGAGCGCCAGCATTTCGGCTTCGAAGCGGCGGCCTGGTACTGGCACTTCGTCGACGTCGTGTGGCTGTTCCTGTTCCTCGCCATCTACATCTGGGGCGGTTGGGGCGCGGCGGTTCATTGATGCTCCTCATCCTCCCCGCGAGCATCGCTCGGGGGGAGGGGGGTGTAGCCGCGTCGGCATGCCGGGGGCATGCCGAGAGGCGGAACCGGCTGCGAAGCAGCCGTTGGCCGAAGGGTGGTGGAGGGGTAGCTGGTGCGGCCTTGCCAATTACCCCTCCACCATGCTTCGCATGGTCCCCCTCCCCATCTCTCGATGGGGAGGATGTTTGTTGACTGAACCCACCGCCCTCGAAGTCTCCCTCGGCGGCCTCTGCCCGCGCTGCGGGGCGAAGACGCTGTTCGCAGGGTTCGCGCGGTTCGCCGCCTCGTGCCGGGCCTGCGGGCTCGATTTCAGCGCGTTCAACGTCGGCGACGGGCCGGCGGCATTCCTCACCCTCGGCATCGGCGCGCTGATCACGGGCCTCGCCATCGCGCTGGAGCTCGCGGCGACGCCGCCCTGGTGGGTGCACGTCCTCATCTGGCTGCCGCTCACCATCGCCATGGTCATGGGCTCGCTGCGCTATTCCAAGGGCGCATTGCTCGCGCTCGAATATCGCCACCGCGCCCGCGAGGGGCGCGTCGTGGGGGGAGACGAGCCGTGAAGCTCCCGCTCATCCCGACGATCGTCGTCGCCGCGGCGATCGCCACCATGATTGGCCTCGGCATCTGGCAGCTCGGCCGCGCCGGCGAGAAGGAGGCGCTGATCGCATCCTATCGCGGCGCCGCCGGCCAGCCGCCCGTCGCCTGGCCCGCCGGCCCCGGCGACCGCGAGGCCCTGCTTTATCGCCGCGCCACCGGCTTTTGCGTCGAAGTCACCGGCTGGCGCGCCATCGCCGGGCGCAACCGGCAGGGACAGACCGGCTGGAGCCACATCGCCGCCTGCCGCACCGGCGGCATGGAAGGGCCGGGCATGCAGGTCGACATGGGCTGGGGCCGCGACCACCGCGCGCCCGAAGGATGGCGCGGCGGCGCGGTCTCCGGAGTCGTCGCCCCGGACCGCGAGAACCGGATCCGCCTCGTCTCCGACGTCGCCGCGCCGGGCCTCCAGCCGAGCGCCACGCCGAACCCGGAGGATCTCCCCAACAACCACATGATGTATGCCTGGCAGTGGTTCTTCTTCGCCTTGACCGCCGGGATCATCTACTTCCTGGCGCTCCGCCGCCGGCAGCAGCCCGAAGTTGCCGACGAGGCTGCGAAGCCTTAACTCGGCCCGGCATGATGAAGCTCACGACATTATCGAACGGCCTTCGGGTCGCCAGCCGGGCCATGCCGGGCGTCGAGACCGCCGCCGTCGGCCTTTATGCCGATGCGGGCTCGCGCAACGAACCGGCGGCGCTGAACGGCATCGCCCACCTTTACGAACATATGGTCTTCAAGGGCGCGGGCGGGCGCTCGGCGCGGGAGATCAGCGAAGCGATCGAGGATGTCGGTGGCGAACTCAACGCCTGCACCGAGCGCGACGGCACGAGCTTCACCACGACGGTGATGGCCGAGCATGTGCCGCTCGGCGTCGAACTCATCGCCGACATGATCCGCCGCCCGCACTTCAAGCCCGACGAGCTGGAGCGCGAAAAGGACGTCGTGCTCCAGGAACTCGGCGAAGCGCGCGATACGCCCAACGACATCATCTTCGACGAGCTTTGGGAAGCCGCCTTCGCCGACCAGCCGCTCGGCCGCTCAATCCTCGGCGACGAGGCGAGCGTGGGGCGCGTGACCGTCGACGACCTCCACGCCTGGCGCAGCGAGCGCTACCGGGCCGGGAGCCTGATCCTGGTCGGCGCGGGGAAGGTCGAGCATGACGAACTCGTCGCGCTGGCGGCGCGGCATTTCGAAGGGCTCCCCGAAGGCGAGATCGACGATCACGAGCCGGCGGCTTACACCGGCGGCGCGCGCGTCGGGCGCCTCAAGTCCGAGCAGGCGCACCTTGCCTTGGCCATGCCCGCGCCGGCGCAGAAGGCACCCGATTATTACGCGGCGCGGCTCTTCTCCGACATCATCGGCGGCGGCGCCTCCTCGCGCCTGTTCCAGCAGATCCGCGAGGATCGCGGGCTCGCTTATTCGATCTATTCGCACCTCCAGCCCTATTCGGACGCCGGCCTGTTCTACGTCTATGCGGCGACGGCGCGGCGCGAATCGGCGGCCGCGGCGGCGCTGATCGAGGAGGTGATCGCCAAGGCGGCGGAGGACGCGACGCAGCGGGAGCTGGAGCGGGTGCGCACGCAGGCGCGGGCGTCGCTGCTCATGTCGCTCGAAACCTCATGGGGGCAGGCGCACTATGTGGCGCGGCAGCTCGCCGTCCACGGGCGGCTGGTCGAGCCTTCCGAGGTCGTCGAGGCGCTCGGCGCCGTCACCCTCGATCAGGTGCGCGCGGCGGGCGCGAAGATGCTTGCCGGCCCCCGCGCCCGCGCCACCATCGGCGTCCCCGCCGTCCGCGCCGCGTGAGCCTCCTCACCCTCGTCGCCGAGCCCTGGGCCGATTACGGGCTCGTGGACTCGGGTCACGGCCGCAAGCTCGAGCGCTACGGCCCCTATCGCTTCGTCCGCCCCGAGCCGCAGGCGATGTGGGCGCCTGCGCTCGAGAGCTGGGATGCTGATGCGGAGTTTATCCCGGGCTCGGACGAGGAGGGCGGCGGGCGCTGGGTCTTCGAGCGCGATGTGCCGCGCGAAGGCTGGGAACTCGGCTGGGAGGAGGTGCGCTTCCGGGCCCAGGCGACGCCCTTCCGCCACCTCGCTTTCTTCCCAGACATGTCGCCGCAATGGGCGTGGATGCGCGAGCGGCTGGGGGAGGGGACCGAAGCGCTCAACCTCTTCGGCTATACCGGCGTCGGCACGCTCGCCATGGCGGGCGCGGGGGCGAAGCTCGTCCATGTCGATGCGTCCAAGAAGTCGGTGGAAGCGGGCAAGGAGAATGCGGCGCTTTCCGGGATGGCGGAGCGGCCGATCCGCTGGCTGGTCGAGGATGCCGGCAAGTTCGTGGCGCGCGAAGTGAGGCGCGGGCGGCGCTACGACGGCATCATCCTAGATCCCCCGAAATACGGGCGCGGGCCGCAGGGCGAGATCTGGAAGCTGGAGGAGGGGCTCCCGGCCCTCATCGCCGACTGCCGCAAGCTGCTCGACGCCGACAGCCGCTTCCTGGTGCTGACCGTCTATGCGGTGCGCATGTCGGCGCTGGCGATCGGCGAGCTGTTGAGGCAGGCCATGGCGGATCTCGGCGGCCGGGTGGAATGCGGCGACATGGCGGTGCGTGAGGAGGCGCGGGGCCTGCTTCTGCCGACCGCGATCTTCGCGAGGTGGTCGAACCGCTGAGCGTCATTGCGAGCGGAGCGAAGCAATCCAGCGGGTTGTGGTGCGGGTCTCCGCCGCCCGCTGGATTGCTTCGTCGCTTCGCTCCTCGCAATGACGGCTTAGTCTCTAGCGGCGCGAATCGCCGCACCGGCGGCGAAGGGCGCCATCGCCACCAACAGCAGCGACACGGCCGCGAGGAGCTTGAGCGCCCCCGTGTCGCCGCCGCGCTCGATCAGGCCGGCGCCGAAGATCAAAATCGGCACGGCGACCGGCAGCACCAGCAGCCCGGCGAGCGCGCCGCCGCTCCGCAGCCCCGCCGTCAGCGCCGCGGCGATCAGCGACAGGGCCGCGAGGCCCGGCGTTCCTGCGAGGAGGCCGAGTTCGAGGCGCCAGAACACCTCCTGGGGGAGCTTCATCAGGGCCGCTGCGGGGACGGCCGCCAGCATCAATGGCGGCCCGAAGCCGAGCCAGTGGCCGACGAGCTTCGCCGCCGCGACGCTTTCGTCCGGCACGCCGCGCACCTTGAGCTGGTCGAGCACGCCCGCTTCCCGGTCCGGCTCGACGAGGCGGTCGACGGGGAGGAGCGCGGCGAGCAGGGCCGCCATCCACAGCGCACCGCCGCCGGTGCGGGCGAGGAGCGGTGCGTCGGGGCCGACGGCGAAGGGGAAGAGCGTCGCGACCAGCAGGAAAAACACCAGCGGCAGGAACATCGCCCCGCCCGCCGCGCCGAGCCTGAGTTCGCGAAGGATCAGCGGCCCGATCACAGCCGCACCGTCGTGGCATCGTGGAGGCCGACGGGCACATGGCTCGCGGCAAGGATCGCGCCGCCCGCGCTCCGGTGCGCCGCCATCGCCGCCGCGAGCCGCTCCAGCCCCTCGGCGTCGAGGCCGTTTGCCGGCTCGTCGAGCAGCCACAAGGCCGCGCCGCTCGCGACGACCCGCGCCAGCGCCGCGCGCCTGCGCTGCCCGGTGGAGAGCATGCGCACCGGCACGGCAGCGAGCCGGGTGAGGCCCAACGCCTCCATGGCGGGCGCCGCGTCCCGCCCGTCGAGCCTGGCCCAGAAGCCGAGCGCCGCCGCCAGCGTCAGCCGGGGGTCGAGCGCCAGGCCTTCGTCGGCGAGCGCCGCGCCGCCGTTCCGCGCCACCGTGCCCGCCGCCGCCGGAAGCAGCCCTCCGGCGAGGCGCAGCAGGCTCGATTTGCCCGCCCCGTTCGGCCCGGTCGCAAGCGCCGCTTCGCCGGGCGCAAGCGTCAGGCTCAGCCTCTCGAACAGCAGCCGCGCGCCGCGGATGCACGCGACCTGGTCCAGCGCCAGCACGGGCGCCGCGCTCACGTTTCCTCCGCCTCCGCCTCGATCGCGTGCATTTCCGCGTCGGAGAAGCCGAAATGGTGGCCGGCCTCGTGAACGATGACGTGGGTGACGAGATCTTCGAGGCTGACGCCCGTATCCGCCCATTCGTCGAGCAGCGGGCGGCGATAGAGGTGGATCATCGCGGGGAGCTCGCCGGAATGCATCGAGGATTGCTCGCCGATCGGGCGGCCGGTGTAGAGGCCGGTCAAGTCGAACGGGTCCTCGATGCCGAGCTCGTCCAGCACCGCCTCGTCGGCGAACTCCTCGACGCGCAGCACCACGCCTTCGAGGTGGCGGCGGAATTCTTCCGGCAGCCGCGCGATGGCGGCGTCGGCGAGCCGCTCGATCTCGGCCGCATCGGGCGCGAAGGTTTGACGCTGGGTCACGGGAGGCGACATAGAGCGCGGCGGGCTGAGGAGGAAGAGCATGGCCGTTCTGCACGACGAGGCGCGCGAAGCGGCGCTGAAGGGCCTTTCGGGCTGGCGCTACGATGCGGACGCCCGCGCGCTGCGGCGCACCTTCCGCTTCCGCGACTTTTCCGAAGCGTTCGGCTTCATGGCGCGCGTGGCCCTGGAAGCGGAAAAGGCCGATCACCACCCCGACTGGTCGAACAGCTACGCTCGCGTCGAGGTCAGCCTCCAGACCCACAGCGCCGGCGGCGTGACCGCGCTGGACACCGCGCTCGCGGCGAAGATGGACCGCATCGCCGCTTCGCTTGCCGAACGCGGCCTGGGCGACTAGAGGAGCCTCGCCTCCAGGGCATGCGGAGCGGTGGCCGAGTGGTCGAAGGCGCTCGCCTGGAAAGTGAGTATACGGCAAAACCGTATCGAGGGTTCGAATCCCTCCCGCTCCGCCACTTCGCTCGATCGAGCGAAGAAGCCCGCCCCGGGTGTTGGCGGCGCGCCTGAAGGTTCCCCGATGGGCAGGTCCGCTGGGCGCTCTCTTATGCTGGCGGTGCCGGGGACGGCAGGTATCCAAGCAGCAGATCGAGAAGGTTCGCCGCCGCGTGGAGGGCCAGCGGCACATAGAGCGATCCGCTTCTCCACCTCGCCATGGCCAATACGACGCCCGAGCCGGCGATGGAAACGACGTACCAAGCTTCATACTGCACATGAAGCGCAGCCCACAGGATGCTGGGCACGATTGTCGCGGCCCATATCCCCCAGCGGCGAAGCAGCGCCGCGAACATCGCCCCGCGAAAAAGAAGCTCCTCGAACACCGGCGCGAGCACCACGGTGTATGCAAAATCCTCGAGAAAGGAGAGCCCTTGCAGCCAATCGATCCATTCGGAATCGACTTCAATGGGACGGATCGTCGCGATGAGCCGCTCAGTACCTATCCATAGCGAAAAGAGCGCGATCCACGGCCACGCTGCGCCGACGAGCGGCGGGCGCAGGCCGACGTCCAGCCTCGACCACTTCGCCCACAGCAGGACGAGCGCGATGTGGATCGAAAAATTGACGATATGGGCCAGGGCTTCCACGACGCGACGCTAGGGTCCGTACTCAATACCCACAATGGCCGGGATCGCACCTGCCCGCGCGGCGCGGAGCCGACGGACGATTGGAGCAAAGGCGTCACTGGCCGGGATTGCCCGACGTCGACGCGTAGGTGGAGGCGCCGGCGCCCCAGGTGAGGAGTGCAGGTTCCGTCCTGAAGGCATCGTAGACCGCGCGTGCGGCGGTTGCGATGACGGCGGGCTGGTTGTCCCCGCCACGTGCGAAGAAGGCGACGGCGACGCGGCGCCCATTCGGCAGGGTGAGGAAACCGACGTCCGAGACGAAGCGGTTGAGGGTACCGGTCTTGTTCTCGACGATCGCGTCGCGCGGCATCAGGCCCCTGATCCGGTTGGAACCGGTCGCGCAGCGCCGCATCATGTCGAGCAGGATGGCGCGGCTGCCCGGCGTCAAGGCGCGGTCGCCGTCGACGAGCCGGAGCAGTTCCAGCATGCCGACAGGCGTGCTGGAATCCCGAACGTCCCAAAGATCGCGCCGCGCGGCGAGGAGTTCGGCGATGTTGCGATCGATCCTGAGGTGATTCAGACCGTGTCCGCGGACCCAGCGGTCCACCGCGCCGGCGCCGCCGAGCGTGGCGATGAGAAGATCGGTGGCATGATTGTCGCTGCGGACCATCATCCGGTCCATCAGGGTCAGCGCCGTGGCGCCGGCAATCGTCTCGTGGAGCGAGCGGCGGCCGGCATCGACTTCCGCAAGGTAAGCGGCGGCGACCGCGATCTTCATCGTGCTCGCCATCGGGAAGCGCTTGTCGCCGTTGAAGCTGACGACTTCGCCGGTCGCATAGTCGTATGCGGCGAAGCCGTAGTCGCCCGGGTTTTCCGCACCCGTGCCGGCGAAGCGCCGTTCGAGCTGCTGGAGCGGCAGGGGGGCCTCGGCCAAGGCCGGCTGGACCAGGAAAAGGGCGGCGAACCAGACGAAGAAACCGAACTTCCTCACCGGCATACTCCCATATCATCACTGCGGCCGAAGCGGCCTCGGACCGGCCCTTTCCGCCTTCAATCGTTAACGGGCCCTGAGTTCGGAGTGCAGGCCAGGCGTCGATGGGCGGTCCTGGCACATTCTGCTCGTCGGCTCGTTGGCAATGTTCGCGCCGGACCGGCACGCTGCCTTGGAGACTCGAAGCGGAGATAATCCTTGAAAGCCAAACTGATCGTCGCTGCCTCCATCCTGGCGCTCTCGGCCTCCGTCGCGCTCGCTGCGCAGCAGTCCGGATCCGCCACCGCCTATCCCCCCTGCAAGCCGGGACCCGGCGACGATCGCTGCATCCAGACCTACGAGCGCGGTGCCGGCCGTGCGCGCGCTTCGGCGGCGGCGACCGCCCCAGCGGCCGGGCCGATCGCCAGCCGGCGCATGGGCCCGTGGGGCTTCGACGTTGCCGGGATGGACCGCAGCGTCCGCCCGGGCGTCGACTTCTTCCGCTTCGCGAGCGGCAATTGGGCGCGCACGACGCAGATCCCGGCCGACCGCTCGAGCTTCGGCGCGTTTCACGTGCTCGGCGACCTTTCCGAAGCGCGCGTGCGCCGGCTCGTCGAAGGCTACCGCCCGGGCGATTCCAATGCCGACCGTGCCAAGGTCGCCTCCCTTTACCGCAGCTTCATGGACGACGCGCGCGCCGAGAGCCTCGGCGCCCGGCCGCTCCAGCCGCTGCTGCAGCAGATCCGCGCCGCGCGGACGAAGGAGCAGATCGCCGAGCTGATGGGCCGCGCGCCGAGCGGGTTTACGGCCAGCTTCTTCGGCATCGGCGTCAACGACGATTCGCGCGATCCCGAACATTACGCCCTCGGCCTGCGCCAGTCCGGCCTCGGCCTCCCCGACCGCGACTTCTACATCGAGGAGCGTTTCGCCCCGCAAAAGGCACGCTACCGGCAATATGTCGCGCAGATGCTCGGCCTCGCCGGGTGGGAGCAGCCGGAGGCGGCGGCCGCCGCCATCGTCGCGCTCGAGACGGAAATCGCCCGCGCCCACTGGAGCCGGGCGGAAAGCCGCGACCGCGACAAGACCTACAATCCGATGACTCGGGCCGAGCTTCAGGCGGAGGCGCCGGGCTTCCCCTGGGCCTCTTTCTTCGGGGCCGCGGGCGTGGATCATGCCGATCGCGCCATCGTCGCGCAGAACACCGCCGTCCCGAAGCTCGCGCGGATCTTCGCCGACACCGACGTTGCGACTTTGCGCGCCTGGCAGGCCTTTCACACCGCCGACCGCGCCGCGCCGCTCCTGTCGCGCGCGTTCGTCGATGCTCAGTTCGATTTCCGTTCGAAGTTCCTGCAGGGCCAGCCGGAGCAGCGCGAGCGCTGGAAGCGCGCCGTCGTCTTCGCCGAAGGCGCGATGGGCGAGGCGATCGGCCGCGATTACGTCCAGCTTTATTACACGCCTGAAGCGAAGCGGCAGATGGAGTCGCTGGTCGGAAACCTGCGCACCGCGATGCGCAGCCGCCTCCAGAACCTCACCTGGATGACTCCCGCCACCAAGCAGGAGGCGCTGGCGAAGCTCGAAACCTTTACCGTGCGCATCGGCCACCCCGACGAGTGGCGCGATTATTCGGCGCTCGAGGTCCGGCCCGACGACCTGTTCGGAAACGCCCTTCGCGCCCGCGCCCACGACTGGAACCGGGACCGCCGCCGCATCGCGCAGCGCGTCGCGCGCGGCGAATGGGGCATGTTCCCGCAGACGGTGAACGCTTATTACAACCCGCCGCGCAACGAGATCGTCTTTCCGGCCGCGATCCTGCAGCCGCCCTTCTTCGATCCCGCGGCCGATCCGGCGATCAACTATGGCGGCATCGGCGGAGTCATCGGCCACGAGATCATCCACGGCTTCGACGACCAGGGCAGGAAGTCGGACGGCCGCGGCGTGCTTCGCGACTGGTGGACGCCGCAAGATGCCGCCGCGTTCGAAGCGCAGGCGGCCCGGCTCGGCGCCCAGTACGAAGCGTTCGAATTCCCGCAGCTTCCGGGCCAGCGCATCAACGGGCGCGTCGCGATGGGCGAGAATATCGGCGATCTGGGCGGGCTCACCATCGCCTACGAGGCCTATCGCAACTCGCTCGGCGGCCGCGAGGCGCCGGCGATCGGCGGCTTCACCGGCGACCAGCGCTTCTTCCTCGGATGGGCGCAGGTCTGGCGCACCATGTTCCGCGACGATGCGCTCCGCCAGCAGCTCGCTACGGGTCCGCACTCGCCGGGGATGATCCGCGCCTACGCGCCGCTGCGCAACATCGATGCCTGGTACCGCGCGTTCGACATCCAGCCGACCGACCCGCTCTACATCCCGCCGGAAGAGCGCGTCCGCATCTGGTGATGCGGCGCGCCGGCGCCGGCAAGCCAGGTCTGGATCGGCTGCGGCATCGAGGAACGGGTCAGGCCTGGGGGAGCGGTTCGATATCGAGAATTTCGATCGCCGCCTCCCTGCCCGCGAAGGCCAGCCGATCGCCGACGTCGGCGCCGAGCAGGGCCCTGGCGAGCGGCGCCGAGAAGCTGATGAAGCCTCGATCCGGATCGGCCTCGTCGTCGCCGACGATGCACAATGTCCGTTCCGCCTCGTTCAGACGGATACTGACCCGCGTGCCGAATGCCACCCGGTCGCCGGCAGGGTCGGGCGCAATCTGCGCCGTCGACTGCCTGGTGCGCCAATAGCGTAGCGCGCGCTTCGCGGCTTCGCGCGCCGATTCGTCGCTCCCGGAGGCGATCTGCTCCTCGAGCTGCCGGACCCGCGCGAGGATCTGTGCCAGGCCGTTCCTTGTAACGAGGTTCGGCCCGGGCGGCAGAGGCAGTTCGAACCTCGGCTCCCTGTGCTCCTCATCGCTCTCCCGGCGAAATGCGACGCTCACAACGACTTCTCCTTCCCGGCTCCGAACGCGCCGAGCGCCGCCAGGGCCCGCTCCCGGGCCGCGCGGTGGCCGATCAGGGGCTCGGGATAATCCGGCGGCCGGCCGTCGCCCGGCTCGTGGACGAGATCGTCGCTCAAGTCCCGAAGTTCCGGCACCCACGTGCGAATGTACGCCGAGGCGTCGAACTTTCTCGACTGGACGATCGGCGCCATGATGCGGGCGAAGGGCTGGCTGTCCACGCCGGTGCCGGCGATCCACTGCCAGTTCTGGCCGTTATTGCCGTAGTCGGCGTCGACGAGCGTGTCCCAGAACCACGCCGCGCCGCGCCGCCAATCGACGAGCAGGTGCTTCACGAGGAACGATGCGGCGATCATTCGGACTCGGTTGTGCATCCAGCCGGTCGCCCAGAGCTGGCGCATGCCGGCATCTACGATCGGGTAGCCGGTAAGGCCGCGGCTCCACGCCTCGAAGTCGGAAGCGGCCTCTGGGCCGGTGCGCCAGGGAAATCGATCGAAGACGGGCCGCCCCGCCCGTTCGCCGACGGCGGGCTGCGTGAGCATGACGTTGTGCGAGAAATCCCGCCAGGCGAGTTCCTTGCGGAACTTCTCCCCCGCCGCCCGCGGCAGGCGGTGCCAGACGAGCCTGGGCGAGAGTTCGCCGAAATGAAGGTGCGGCGAGAAGCGGCTGGTGCCTTCCATCCCGGGCCGGTCGCGCCTGTCGCCATAATGCTCCGCCTGATCCACGAATTGGCCGAGGCGCTCCAGCGCAGCCGCTTCACCGGGCGCCCATTCGTCATCGAATCCGGCGGCCCAGTTCGGCCGGGTGGGCAGCAGCGCCCAGGCGTTCAGATCGTCGCTGCGCGGCCATTGCTCCGGAGGCTGGAGCCGCTGCGGCGCCGGCGCGGGCTCGGCGGGCGGCAACTGCGCCTGGAGCGCGCGCCAGTAGGGCGTGTAGATCTTGTAGGGGAACCCGCTGCCGGTTCGTACGGTCTCGGGTGGCACGAGCACGCTTCCCGCGTGGAGAACCAGGTCCAGTTCCGCGCCGACCTGCCGCTCCAGCGTGCGCCACCAGGGCTCGTAATGCTGCGTCGCATGGATGCGGGCGGTCCCCAACTCGAGCGCCAGCCGCTTCAGCTCCGCATCGGCTCTTCCGCGGCGCAGGACGAGCCGGGAGCCCAATCGTTCGAACGATTCGGCCAGCCGTTCCAGGCTGCGATGGAGCCACCATCGCTGCGCCCCTCCGATCGCCCAGCGGCCGGGCGTCTCGTCGTCCAGGATGTAGACCGGTACGACCGGCCCCTCCCGCGCCGCCGCGGCCAGCGCGGGCTGGTCGTGAAGCCTGAGGTCCTGGCGAAGCCAGAGAATGGAGGGAGCCGCCAAATGCCTGCCCGCTTTCGTCTGTCGGAAGATAGCCAAACCGGCAGGCGGGCGTGCCTGTTCCTACCTGCTTTGTACCGTCGGAGCCGGTGGCACCTCGCGCCGGGCGCGGCTTTGGCACGAGAATAGGCCGTTGCCCCCTCGTGCGCAGGCGTTCAAGAGAGCCGGATCAGCCACTCACGGGGAGACACCATGTTCAGCCATGTCATGTTGGGTGCGGACGACCTCGACGCGTCGAAGGCGTTCTACGACGCTGCGCTCGGTGCGCTCGGCGTGCCGCCCGGCCGGAAGGACGACAAGGGCCGGGTCTTCTACATGACCCGCAGCGGCGTGTTCGCCTTGTCGAAGCCGATCGACGGCGGCCCGGCGTCCTGCGGCAACGGGAGCACGGTGGGTTTCGCGGCGGAGTCGCCCGAGCAGGCCGATGCCTGGCACCAGGCCGGGCTCGAGCACGGCGGCACCGCGATCGAGGATCCGCCCGGGATACGCGAGGGCGCCATCGGGAAGCTTTACCTGGCGTACCTGCGCGATCCGGCAGGCAACAAGGTCTGTGCTCTGCACCGGGTGCTCACAGGCTGAGGCCGCAGTAGGAGCCGGTCGGTCCGGAGAGGCGCATCAGCCAAGCACGGGATCGTCGAACGTCAGCCGCCAGAACGCGGTCGTTGCGCCTTCGACGCCGAAGTCATTGTCGTTGACCAGCAGGAGCTCGCGCGGCGAGAGGACCGCCATGCCCTCCAGGTCCGCGCCGACTTCCGGCGCATCGTCGCTGCTGAACAGCAGTCGCTTGTCGAGCTGGGGGAGCGGACCCCCGGCGGCGCTGATCTCCTCGATCGTCGGGCGCGTTGCGCGGTCGAGATGCTCCGGCCCGAGCGCGCGGCCTTCGTCCGGCGATACCTTGTAGATTTTCGTCGTCCGGGAGGCGCGTTCGAGAACGAGCAGGCCGCCGCCGGGCAGGCAGACCATCTCGCTGACCTTGAGATCGCTCCAGCCGATGGAGCCGGCGCTTCGGTCGCGCACGAAGCTCTCCGGCGGATCGAGCGGGTAGAGGTATTGGCCGAGGACGCGCATCGCGCCGATGTCCAGGCGCCACAGCCGAACGTGCCTTGCACGCTTGTGGGTCTCCTCGTCCGGGTGGGCGAGCGGACTTTGGAAGGCGACGAACAGCGACCTTTGATCGCGGGAGACGGTGATGGCTTCAAAGCCGCGGTTGAGCTGCCGCTTGCCGGCGATCGCGGGAAGGCATTCGTGGACCGGGTAGCGCGCTCCGGTGAGGCCGGTGCCCTGCGGAACGTAGCGGGCGATCACCCGGGCGCCCGCATCGAGATGGACGAGCGAGGGTCCGAACTCCTCGCTGAGGATGAAGGACCCGCCCTCCAGTGCAACCATGCCCTCGGTGTCGAGGCCCGAGGGATCGGCGCCGATCGGGCGGCCGTCCAGGCCGAACGCGGGCTCGCTGATCGTGTGCTCGCTCGCCGGCATGGGCAGCCCGGAGACGGCACGCCCGGCGTCGTCGCGCACGGGGAGGGACTCGACCAGCGCGACCGCGTCGCCTTCGATCCTCAGCCGGGCGATGCGCGGTCCGATATCCAACCGCGGCATGACCTTCGCGCCGCTCACGGAGCGAAGCCCGGCCAGGTGTGACACGCCGTAGCGCGACTCGAGCGTCTCGATCTTCAAATTGGGTCCGCGGTCGCCGACGCCCCAGAAATGACCGGGTGGATCGCACCGGCGGCGCGAAAGCCCGGAGCCGAAGCTTTCCAGAAAGGTGAGCGGCGCTTGCGGAAGCGGGACCGAGCCCAGCGCCCGGTCCTGCCACCGCAAGCGCTCGATCGTGCATGGGGGCACCGGCATCATCTCTCCGATGGCGCGCCGCCTCTGCGTTGGGACTTCGCCTGCGCGCGCGGCGCGAGGAGCTTCGACTCCGCCGGGGTCGGCTGCCGCAGCATGAGGTCGGCGACGCTGCGCCGCACAGCGGGCGTTGATGAGTTTGGATGCATATCGGCGCAACGCCCGGCCGCGGCATTATGTCCGGGAGAGCCTACCGGTGCTCAGGAAGGACGCTCACCCATCGGTTCGCCGAGACGCACCGAACGCTCCGGTGCCCACCTTTCGTTGAAAGTGATGGTGCCTTGCCTGAACAACATCACCAGCGTCGAGCCGAGAAGGAAGCGGCCCATCTCCCCGCCCTTGTTCAAGACCACGTCTTCGCCCTCATAGGTCCACTCCGAAACCTTGCCGCTGCGTTTCGGATTGACCACTCCGTGCCAGACCGTCGCGATGCTGCCGACGATAGTCGCGCCCACCAGCACCATCGCGAAGGCGCCGTGCTCGGGCGATTCGAAGATGCAGGCCACCCGCTCGTTGCGCGCGAACAGCTTCGGCACGCCGCGCGCGGTGACCGGGTTCACCGAGAACAAGGTGCCGGGCACGTAGATCATGCGCGTGAGCCTGCCTTCGCAGGGCATGTGCAGGCGGTGATAATCCCTGGGCGAGAGGTACAGGTTGGCGAAGCTGCCGTGGCGGAATTGGGCGGCCAGCGCCTGGTCGCCGCCGAGCAGTTCGGCGGTGCTGAAGCCGTGGCCCTTGGCCTGGAGGATGTGGTGATCGTCGACGGCGCCGAACTGGCTGACCGCGCCGTCCACCGGACAGGCGAAGTCGGCCTCTGCGATCGGGCGGGCGCCGGCTTTGAGAGGGCGCGTGAAGAAGTCGTTGAAGCTCGCGTAGCTTGCAAGGTCGGGGTTTTCCGCTTCGCGCATGTCGACCCCGTACCGGCGGGCGAACCAGCGGATCGCCCGCGTCGTCGCTCGGCCTCCTTTTGCTCCGGCGACGCGGCCGGCGAGAACGGTCAGGCTCCGCTTGGGGAGCAGATGCTGGACCAGGATCTTCAGGCGATCGGACATTGTCGGCCTTGCTGCTTCACTTAGAGCTTCTCGAACTTGAGCATGCGCCGATCCGGGTCGGCTTCAATGAGCGTGACCTGGAGCGGATCGCCCGCTTTCACGCCGTCGGCGGCGATCCGGGCCGCGATGGGGAGTTCGCGCAATTGGATGCGGATGCCGCGCCCGTCCGCTTCCGTTGCGATTGCATCGAATGTCTTTCCTTCCTGATCCTGGAGGATCACGGTCTCGGCCAGGTCGATCGCGGCCCTTGCCACCTGCGAGCCGAGGGCGTCCGCCCGTGCCATCACCGGCCCGAGCCTGCCGAAGGCATCGTCGACGGCGGGCGGTACGGGCTTGCCGTTGGCGAGCGCAAGGGCGGCCTCAACGACGTATCGATCCGCCAGCCGGCGCAGCGGCGCCGTCGCATGGGCGTAGGTCGCCGCGACGGCCGCGTGCCAGGGCACTTCGCCGCTCCGACACGGCTCATAGGACGCTCCCTGGCTTGCCCGCTGGATGGCCAGCATGAAGCTCGCGTGCTTCGAGTTATTCGAGTCCAGCGTTCGCTCGAACCCGGCAAGGGGAGTGCCGATGGGCCACTCCAGGCCGATCGCATCGGCCGTGTGGCGGAGGCGCTGTACGGCGCGTTCGTCCGGCTCGGCCATGACTCGAAAGAGGCCGGTTTCGTTGGCCAGGAGCAGGTCCGCGACCGCGAGGTTGGTCGCGAGCGACAGTGCGGCGTTGCAGACCTCCGTTTCCAGCTGCGGGCGGAAGCGGAGTTCGAAACCGCCGCCGGGAAGGGCGACGATCTCCTGCGCGGGCAGGTTGATCCGCGCCGCGCCCCGCTGCTGCTCGCCGTGCCTGATGCGGCGGGCGAGCTCGGCGAAACCTTCGGGCAGATCGGCGCTGACGGCGGCATCGTAGGCGAGCTTGGCGTGGCTGCGGACGATCGCCCGCTCCGCGCCGTCGAGGCGCACCGCGCCGTCCTCGGCAACCCTGACCGTGAAGACGATCGCGGGCCGCGGGCCGTCGGGGAGAAGGCTGGCGGCTCCTTCGCTCAGCACAGGCGGGTACAGGCCGGCCTTGCCGTCCGGCAGATACTGGGTCGTGCCGCGCCGCCAGGCCTCCCGGTCGATGGGACCCCCGTCTTCGACGAACCAGGCGACATCGGCGATGGCATAGTGGAGAAGTTGGTCCGCCCCACTCCGCTCGATCGTGAACGCCTGATCGAGGTCCGTCGACGACGCCGGGTCGAGCGTCACGAACCCCCGGGCGGTGCGATCCACATGCTCCGTTGGAACGCGACTGGTGGCCGCTTCCGCGGCAGAGAGGGCTGCATCCGGAAAAACCTCGGGTATCTGGAATTGCTGCCGGATAGCCGCCAGGCCCCGGCCGAGAGCATTGCTGGGGTCGGCGATTGCTTTCATGCGTATATCCGTTTGCCCAGCCCAACTCGCGGAACGAAGCGCGCGTTCCGCGTACGAATTTCGTCAGTCACGCGGACTTGCGCGCCGCCGCTTCCCCGCGGGTCGCCGGGCGATCAGTCAGCCGCCGCCGCGAGGACCCAGTCGGGGACGGTTTCGTCGCCCAGGAACGCTTCGACGCCGCGGCGTTCGCGGACCACCGCCCAGCGGGCGCCGTCGACCAGCACTTCGGGGGCGAGGGCGCGGCTGTTGTAGGTGCTGGCCATGGTCGCGGCATAGGCGCCGGCGCTGCGGATGATCATGAGGTCGCCGGCCCTCGCTTCGTCCATCTGCCGCGCGACGGCGAAGACGTCGCCGCTTTCGCAGACCGGGCCGACCACGTCGGCGCTCGTGCGCCGGCCCGTCGGCGCCACCGCGTCGATGCCGTGCCAGGCGTCGTAGAGGCTTGGGCGCAGAAGATCGTTCATCGCGGCGTCGACGATCACGAAGGGGGAGGCGGGGCCGCTCTTCACCCGGATGACCTCGGTGAGGAGCACGCCGGCATTGCCGACGATGAGGCGGCCCGGCTCGAAGATGAGGCGCACGTTCCAGCCCGCGGTCGCGCGTGCGACCATGGCGCCGTAATCCTCGATGCCCGGCGGCGCCGGCTGGGACGGATCGTAGGCGATGCCGAGCCCGCCGCCGAGATCGGCGGTCGCGATCGCGTGCCCGTCCGCGCGGAGCCGGGCCATCATCGCACCGACCTTGGCGAAGGCCGCTTCGAGCGGTTCGAGGCGACTGATCTGGCTGCCGATGTGGACGGCGAGGCCGCGCAGGTCGAGGCCGGGCAGGCGCCCCGCCCAGGCGAAGGCGGCCGGCGCGTCGCCGATCGGGATGCCGAACTTGTTGTGCGCGGCGCCCGTCGAAATCTTGGCGTGGGAGCCGGCATCGACGTCCGGATTGACTCGGAAGGCGGCAGGGGCCCGGAGCCCCATCGAGGCTGCGACTTCGGACAGCATCTCGGCTTCGGGACGCGATTCGAGATTGAACTGGCAGATCCCGCCTTCCAGCGCCGCGCGCATTTCCGCCGCCGTCTTGCCGACGCCGGAGAAGACGATCTTCCCGGCCGCGACCCCGGCGGCGCGGGCGCGCCTGTATTCGCCGATCGAAACGACGTCGGCGCCCAGACCCTCCGCGGCGAGCGTCGCCAGCACCGCGGCACTGGGGTTGGCCTTCACCGCATAAGCGATGAGGCGGCCGTCCAGCGGCGACAGCGCCGCGGCGAGCGCGCGCGCCTGGTGCCGCATGGCCGCCGCCGAATAGACGTAGACGGGCGTGCCGACCTGGCGTGCGATGGCCGGGAGCGGCACGTCCTCGCAATGGACGATGCCGCCCCGCAATTCGAAATGGTCCATCGGCGCTCCCGCGCGTGTCTCCGCCCGGTTACCGCGTCCGCAGCCGGAAGCCGACGCGGAACTGGCGCCCGAGGAGATCGGAGTAGGTGCTGTTCACCGCGAGGCCGGTCTCGGGAAGCTGGATCGGGTTGGCATCGAACAGGTTGGTGACGTTCACGAAGAACTCGCCGTCGCCGTCGCCGAGCGCGTCGAACTTCGTGGTCACGTTCATGTCGACGTAGAAAGCCCCCGACACGGTGTTGTCTTCGTAGGTCGGGAACTGCGGCGTCGAAACCGGGCAGTTGGTCTGGCACTCGATGCCGCTGGCGATATATTTGCCCGCGCTGACGCCGCGGCCGACGCCGGTGATCGTGAAGGTCGGCGTGTCGTAGGCCGCGCTGAAACGGTAGATCCAGCGCGGCGTGCCGCCCTGGCCGCCGTTCACGCCGGTCGTGTCGACCGGAACCGTTCCCGCGATGCCGCTGTCGGTGATGTTGTCGATGTAGCGCGTGGCGACGCCCCGTAGCGTGACGTTACCCTGGGCGCCGGAGAAGAAGGCGTCGAGCGGCCGGCGGTAGGTCGCGTCGAAGTCGATGCCGCGCACCAGCTTGCTGGCGAAGTTGAACGGCTGGTTGCGGAAGAGGATGCGGGACGCGTTGTTCGGATCGGGAGAAATGGCGGCGCAGAATTCCTGCAGGCCTTCGAAGCAGCGGTTGATGATCTGCTGCGCGGTGAGGATGTCGATGACGTCCTCCATCTCGATCCGGAAATAATCGACGGACGCACTGAAGCCGGGGAGGAAGCGCGGCGACAGGACCGCACCGACGTTCCAGCTATCCGCCTTTTCCGGGCGAAGGTTGAGGTTGCCTGTGGCGGTGGCCGAGAAGGAGATGCTGGCCGGATAAACGATGTTGCCCGGGCCGGGGACCGACTGGCCCGAGACGAAGAACGGGTTGGTGACGGAGTCGCTGTTCGAAGAGCCCGCCTGGAACAGTTCGTTGAGATTGGGCGCCCTGATGTCGCGCGAGCGGGTGGCCCGAAGACGGAAGTCGTCGATCGGCGACCATGTGGCGCCCGCCCGCCAGGTCGTGACGAAGCCGGACGTCGAATAGTCCGTGCCGCGGACCGCGCCGTTGAATTCGAGGCCGAAGCCGAGCGGAACGACCGTCTCGACATAAGCTTCCTTGACGTCGAAGCGGCCGTTGGTCGGCAGGTAATTGCCGACCGAGAAGCGGTTCGCCGTGGTGATGCCGCCGGCTGGATTGGGCGTGACGGTCGGCTGGAACTCCGCGGGCACGAAGCCGCGGATCTTCTCCTCGCGATATTCGGCGCCGACGGCGACACTGACGTCCCCCGCCCAGGTGGCGAACGGCGTCAGCGACAGGTTGAAGCCGGCGACCCTCTGTTCGACCACGTTGTCGCGGAAGGGATCGCCCAGGACGTAGGCGATCGCCGCCGGATCGGCGACGCCGATGCCAAGGCGGTTGAGCGGCACGCAGGCCGGATCGTTGTTCGTGGCGTTCGCATCGACGTTGATCAGGCACTGGATCGAACCGGTCGGGAAGCCGCTGCCTGCGGGCGCGAAGGCGGCGGCCGTCGCGGCGTTGATGCGTGCCGTGTTCATGATGTTGCGAAGCTGCTCGCGCAGGTTCGCGCGGCCATATTGGGCGAAGACGTCCCAGCGGGCGGGCTCGCCGAGCGCGTTGAACGCGCCCTGCGCGCCGACGACGTAGCGCTGCACCTCGCGCACGTTGTTGGCGACGCGGGAGGGAAGGTCCTGCGCCGTCGTCGCGAAGGTGACGCTGGTGATCCCGGTCAGGGTCTGCGGCCCGAGCGTCTGGAGGAGGAAGGCGTTGCAGGTGATCGGCACCGGATTCTGGGTGCAGCCGGTGGCGTTCAAGGTGATGCCGGTGGCAAGGTTCGGGCCGGCGTTGAAGAAGACTTCCTGCCAGTTGTACGAGCCTTCCGCGAACAGCTCGATGCCGTCCGAGACGTCGAAGCTCACTCGGCCGAACACGCCGTGGCGGTCGTCTTCCGGATCGAGGCCGATGCGGCGGCCGCTGTCGTTCACCCGGAAGTCGCCGCCCTGGGTGAGGGTCGGCGCGGCGGAACCGGTCGGCGACGGGAAGGTCAGGGCCCCGAACTGGAACTGGCGCACCAGGCCGCCTTCGCCGAAGAAAAGGCCGCGCAGGCGATTGGCGGTGCCGCCGGCCGAACCGGTGATGAGGCCGCCCGGAGTCGAGTTCGCCGCGCCGATGTCGCGCCGGATGAGGAATTGCGGGACGCTGCTGTTCGTCGTCGCATTGTATTCGGGGTTGGTGATGCGCCCGAAGCCGTTGAAGTTATAGTCGCGGTCGACGTTGAAGATGCCGTCGCGGTGCGCGATTTCGCCGCTCACCATGATGTGGCCGCGGCCGCCGGCGAAGCGCGTGCCCAGCGCGATGCCGGCCGAATAGTTGAACCCGTCGCCGCGCGAGGTGATGCCGATGTCCCCCTGCGTGCGGATGCCGCTGAAGTCCTTGTCGAGGATGAAGTTGATGACGCCGCCGACCGCGTCGGAGCCGTAGGTGGCGGACGCGCCGCCGGTCACCACTTCCACGCGCTCGATGAGCATCTGCGGGATGGTGTTGACGTCGACCAGGCCGGTGATCGTCGAAGCGACCGAACGCCGGCCGTCGAGCAGGACGAGGGTGCGCACTTCGCCGAGGTTGCGCAGATTGAGCGCGTTGATGCCGGCCTGGCCGCTCGAAAGGTTGAGGCGCGAGTTGGACGGGCGCGTCGATCCGGCGAGCGCGGGAAGCTGGTTCACGAAGTCGGCGACGTTGTTGCTCGGCGAGCTGTTCTCGATGTCCTCGCGGGTGAGGACGGTGAGCGGCGTCGGCGCCTGGTAGCCGTCGCGCACGATGCGCGTTCCGGTGACCGTGATGGCCTGGTCCTCCGCCGCGGCGGCGGGCGCGGCCTCGGGAGTCTGCGCGGCGGCCACTTCGGACGGCGTTGCCGGGCCCTGGCTCGCGGCGTTGGCGTCCACCGTCTGGGCGTTCGCCGGCGTCGCCGATGCGAGCGCGAGCGCGGCAAAGGCGCTGCCGGAAAAGAGGCGCAGCCTCAGCGAAGTGTGCGTGATCATGTTCTTGTGTCCCCTGGCCCCAGCCTGATGCCGCAGTAAGTAACAAGATTGTCACAGCTCGCCATAGTTTCTGTTGGCGGACCCATAACCGCGCGTCATTATCCGCGCCGAAGCGGACGAAGCGTGACTCGCGCGCTACAGCTACGGCGCGATGCGGGAGGCGCGGGGGCGGCTTCCGCCCGCCGCAAAGGGGGTTGGATGGCCACGGCAGCAACGAAGGGCCCGCCGGGGGCGGGTGCGCATGCCGCGGCGGCGGTCGTGCCGCCGGGGTTCCGGCGCCAGCTGCTCTACATCCTGCTCGGCTTTTCGGCCGGCCTTCCCTTCTACATGTTCTCGACCGTGCTTTCGCTGCGGCTCCAGGCGCACGAGGTCGGGCTGGTCGTGATCGGCTTCTTCGCCTGGGTTCAGCTTCTTCCGACCTTCAAGTTCCTGTGGGCCCCGATCCTCGACCGCTACGACGTGCCGGGCTTCGGCCGCTTCTGGGGCAAGAGGCGCGGCTGGATCATGCTCAGCCAGCTCGGCATCTTCACCTCGATGGCGACGATGGGGCTGACGTCTGGCGACGAGAATCTCGGCATCACCGCCTTGTTCGCGGTGCTGCTCGCCTTCTGGACGACGACTTTGGAAGTCGCGGCGGACGCCTGGCGGATCGAGCTCGCGCCGAACCAGGAGGAGCAGGGGCCGATCGCCGCCGCCAACCTTTGGGGCTACCGCACCGCCATGGTCGCCGCGGGGAGCGGCGCCCTCCTCCTCGCCGATATGCCGGCCTGGGGCTGGACCGGCGCCTATCTCGTCATCGCGGCGGCCTCGTTCGTCGGCTTTCCGCTGCTCGCCGCGATGCGCCCCGATCCGGGCCGGGGCGGCAGCCGGGCGGTGGCGCTTCTCACCGGCGTCGCGGCGAGCGTCGCCATACTGGCTGCGCTGACGATCTTGGTCGCCGCCGTCGGCTGGCTGCTGCTCGGCGCCGCGTCGGGCGCGGGGATGAGCAGCCAGACCAACGTCACGCCTTATGTGCTGGCTTTGTGCATGGTGCCGTTCGCGATCATGGCGGCGGCGCTGCCGAAGATCCGCGGGCTGCCGCCGACGGCGCGGGCGCGGCGCTCGGCCGCGATTGGGCCGTATGTCGACTTCTTCTGGCGCTACGGCTTCGTCGCGCTGGCGCTGATGGCCTTCGTCTCCATCTACCGGATGGGCGATGTCCTGGCGCTCAACCTGTCCAAGCCGATGATCAGGGGACTCGGCTATTCGCTGACCGACATCGGCCTTGCCGATTCCTATGTGGCGCTGGGGGCGAGCATCGTCGGGGTGGGCCTCGGCGGGCTGATGGCGGCGAAGTGGCCGCTCGCCCGGGCGCTGGCGGTGGGCGCCTTGTTCGCGGCGCTCGGCAATTTCGCCTTCGTCTGGCTCGCGCACCAGACGCCGGGCGCGGCCGTGCTCTACGTGGCGACGGCGCTGGACCAGTTCGGCAACGGCATGGCGGGCACGATCTTCGTCGTCTACCTTTCCATGCTGGTCAATCCGCGCTTCCCGGGCGCGCAATATGCGTTCCTGTCGAGCTTCGCCTTCCTGCTGCCGCGGCTGCTCTCGGGCGCCGGGGGCGCGATCGTCGCGAGGCTGGACGCGTCGGGCTATGACGGCTTCGACCTTTTCTTCCTCCTCTCCGGCGTGCTGAGCCTCGCCGCGCTCGTGTTCCTCCCGATCGTCTCACGCGCGCGGCCGCGGCCGGACGACCTGGAGCCGGCATGATCGAGGCAGCCGCGGAGCGCGCCTTCGCACCGGCGCGGGCGGCGGTGTTCGACGGGCGGATTCCGGGCGCGGTGCTCGGCATCGTCTCGGCGGACGGCAGGCGGGCGGTGCGCTTCGCCGGCATGGCGGCGCTGGTGCCGGAGCCGGAAGCGCTGACGGAGGCGCATTGGTTCGATCTCGCCTCCCTCACCAAGGTGGTCGCGACGACGCCGATGATCCTGGCGCTCGCCGAGCAGGGCCGGCTCGATCTCGACCGCCCGATAACCGACGCCATTCCGGACCTGCGCCAGTACGACGTCGAGCGTGCGGCCGAGCGGAGGCTGACCTTTCGCGATTGCCTCGCCCACCGGACCTTCCTCCCCGCCGTCGAGCCGATCTACACTTATGGCGGCGATCCGGAGCGGCTGCGCGCCTTCGTCCTGCAGCGGGAATGGCGCCGCGGGCCGCCGGTCTATTCCGACATCAACTTCATCCTGCTCGGCATCGCCGTCGAGCGGCTGAGCGGCGCCCCGCTCTCCGCCTGGCCGCTCGGCCGCGGCCTCTCCTACGGACCGCCGCCCGGCCCCGCCGCCGCGACCGAGGCCTGCACGTGGCGCGGGCGCGTCATGAAGGGCGAAGTGCATGACGAGAATGCGTGGGCGCTCGGCGGCGCGGCGGGACATGCGGGGCTGTTCGGGACGCTTGCGGGCGTGCTCGGCTTCGCGTCGGGCCTGCTCGACGGCAGCGGCGCTTCGCCGTTCGCGCTGGAGCAGATCCGCACCATGCAGCACGCGAACCGCACCTGCGGCTGGGAGAAGAGGTTCGAAGGCTGGCGCGGCGGCGATGGCTGTTCCGCTGAGACGATCGGCCATACCGGCTTCACCGGCACCGGCCTCTGGATCGACTTCGACCGCGGCTTCGCCTGGACCCTGCTCACCAACCGGGTGCACCCCACCCGCCACCGCGAGACCGGCATAGACGACCTGCGCCGCGCCACCGGCGACGCGGCCGTCGCAGCCTGGGACGCTGCCTAGTTGGCGGCGGCGATGATCTGGAGCGCGGCGTCCATCGCGGCCGTGCCGCTGGCGCCGTCCGGGACGTCGTTGGCGTAGAAGGAGAAAGCGTAGGTCCGGCCGCTTTGCCCGACGAAGTAGCCGGACAGCGCGTGCGTGGCGTTGAGCGATCCGGTCTTGGCGAACAGTTGCCGCTCCAGCGGGGTGCCGCGGAAGCGGCTGGAAAGGGTGCCATCGACGCCCGCAATCGGCATGCTCTCCCGCCACGCCGCGCCCCAGGGCTGCGCCGCGGCCCAGCGCAGGAAGGTGACGATCGCGCGCGGCGCCATGCGGTTGTAGGTCGACATGCCCGAGCCGTCGGAAATGTCCCAGCCCGTCCGCGGCACGCCCGCACGCTCCATCATCGCCGCGACGGCCGCCACGCCGTCCCCGATCGATCCGGTCCCCTGGGCGAGGCCGACGCGGCGCAGCATCAGCTCGGCGTGGAGATTCTGGCTGGTCTTGTTGATGTCGGCGATGTCCTCGGTGAGCGGCGGCGGGGTCAAGCGGGCGAGCGCGTCCGGCTCAGGCGGGCGCATGGCGGGGGCGCCGCCGCGGCGGGTCGGCTCGTCGGCGGCGCTGAGCGCGCGGTGGCGGGCTTGGACGTCTCCGGTCACTCGAACGCCGCGCGCTTCGAGCAGAGACTTGAAGCGCCAGGCGGCGAAATGCGCAGGGTCGTCGATGCTGAGGCGGAGCGTCTGCGGCTCGGCGCCCACTGCGATCGTGCCGGTGATCCGGACGGAGCGGCTCATCGGCATGCGCTCGAAGCTGAGGCTCGTCGGACCCTGCGCCACCGTCATCGCGCGATTGTCCACCGTGTAATAAGGAAGGAGGTCGAGCGCCGGCGGCCGGCCTGCAGCGGCCGGCGTGATCCGGACGGTCAGCTCATTATTGTCCAGCGTCAGCGCCGACGTCGCGGTGCCGTAGCGGCTCTGGATGTTGTTCCAGCTCATGCCCGGGCTCCAGCGCTGATCCGGGAACAGGCTGTCGTCGCCGACGACGTTGCGCACGATGCGCGTCCGCGCCGCAACTGCGTCGGCGAGCGCGGCGAGGCAATTGGCGATGCAGTCGGGCGCGCTGGAAAGGCGCGCGTCGCCATGCCCGCGCAGGACGACGTCAGGGGCGGGCCCGGCGTCCGTGTCGAGCCGCACCGCCGCGCCGCCCGCCGCATCGGGCCGGTCCAAAGCAGCGAGCGTCTCGTAAGCCGCCGCGGTGGTCAGCAGCTTGGTGTTCGAGGCGGGGATGAAGCGCTGGTCCGGATTGATGGCGACGATCTCGCGTCCGTCTTCATCGGCAACGACGAGACCGAAGCGGGTTCCGGAGGGCGCTGCCGCCAGCGCTGCCTCGACCTGCCGCTGGAGGTTCGCATCCTGCGCGGGCGCGGGCGAGGCGGTCGCCGCCGCCAGAGCGAAGGAGGCCAGGAGGGCGGCGCGACGGAGGATGTGCATGGCGCGCACTCTAGGGGCCGCCGCAGCGGGGACAAGCCGCGGCGCCGCATTCATAGCCTTGGCGCCCCTATAACGGAGGCGCATGTCCGCCGCCCCGGCGCTTGCGCATGGGCGGGCGCCGCTTCAAGGAAGGGGCTATGGCCATGCGCGTCCTCCTCCGCTTTCTGCTGGCCCTCGCCGGCCTGTCCCTCGTCCCGGCAGCCGCCGCGGCGGCGCCCGATCGCCTTGCCGAAGCGCTTGCCTTGCCGGTCGCAAGCAACCTGGCGGGCGCGCGGGATGTGCCCCGCTTCGCCTGGGTCGAGAACGAGGCGGGCGTGCGCAACATCTGGACGGCGATGCGCGGCGAGACCGCCCGGCGCCTGACCATGTACGACGAGGATGACGGCCAGCTCCTCTACGGGCTGGCGCTGAGCGGCGACGGCTCCACGCTCGCCTTCGTGCGCGGCGGGGACGAGGAGTTTCCGGACGCGGAGGATCTGCCGAACACAGGCGCTGAGGCCACGACACCCGCGCAGCAGGTGTTCGTGGTGCCGACCGCGGGCGGTACGCCGGTGGCGGTGGGGCAGGGCCATTCGCCGACCTTCTCGCCCCGCGGCGACCGGCTTGCCTTCACCCGGCGCGGCGAGATCTGGCTGTGGGCGCGGGGAAGCGAAGCGCGGCGCCTCGCCAGGGTCGGCGGCAGCGTCGGCCGGCTGAACTGGTCGCCGGACGGCACGCGCCTCCTCTTCTCCGAAGATCGCGGCGAGCACAGCTACGCGGTAACCCTCCACGTCGAAACCCAGCGCCTTACCTATCTCGACCCCGGCCTCGGCCAGTCGCTCGAGCCGGTCTTCTCGCCGGACGGCCGGCAGGTCGCCTTCATCCGCTCGCTCGCGCCGCCGCCGGGCGCCGCCGCGGACAGCGGCCCATACTGGTCGATCCGGATCGTCGACGTGGCGAGCGGCGCGGCGCGCACGCTGTGGTCGGCGCCGCGCGGCCAAGGCGGGCGCTATGCGGGAACGCGCAGCCGCAACCTGTTCTGGAGCCGCGACGGACTTCTTCTCTTCCCGTGGGAGCGGACCGGCTGGCTCCACGTCTATGCGCTCGACCCGACGCGAGGCGGCGAGCCGCGGGCGCTGACCGCGGGTGCGTTCGAGGTCGAGACCTTCCTCCTCGGACCCGAGGGCACCTCGCTCCTCTACGCCGCGAATGAGGACGACATTGACCGGCGGCAGATCTGGCGCCGGCCGCTGAGAGGCGGCGCGCCGGCGCAGCTCGCCGGCCGCGGCGGCATGCACTTCTTCCCGACGGTGGCCGGAGACGAGGTCGCCGCGATTGCGACGAGCGTCTGGAACCCGGCCCATCCGGTGCTGCTTGGCGAGCGCGCGGCGCCGCTGCGCCCGGCACCGGCGACGAGCGGCTTCGTCGCGCCGGAAGCGGTGACCTTCCGCGCCGCCGACGCCGTCGAGATACGCGGCCAGCTCTTCCGGGCGCGGGGCGGAAGCGGGCGGCGGCCGGCTCTGGTCTACGTCCATGGCGGGCCGCGGCGGCAGATGCTGCTCGGCTTCCACCCGTCCGGCTATTATTCAAAAGCCTATATCATGAACCAGCATCTCGCCGCGCTGGGCTACAACGTCCTGGCCGTGAACTATCGCGGCGGCACCGGCTACGGCCAGGCCTTCCGCGACGCCGCCGAGACGGGGCGGGAGGGCGCTTCGGAATATCGCGATATCCTCGCCGCCGGCCGCTGGCTCGCCGCGCGGCCGGAGGTCGATCCCGCGCGGATCGGCATCTGGGGCGGAAGCTGGGGCGGCTATCTCACCGCCCTCGCGCTCGCCCGCGACAGCGACCTTTTCGCCTCGGGCGTCGACCTTCACGGCGTCCATTCGATGCTCCGCCCGACGCCCAACACCCTCTCGCCCGAAGTGCAGGCGCGGGCGCGGCAGCTCCAGTGGGAGTCCTCGCCGCTCGCCTCGATCGAGCGCTGGCGCTCTCCCGTGCTGCTCATCCACGGCGACGACGATCTGAACGTGGATTTCGACCAGTCCCTGCTCCTCGCCCGCGAGCTTGCCGCCCGCCGCATTCCTTATCGCGAGCTGGTTTTCCCCAACGAGCGGCACAGCTTCTTTCGCCACGAAAGCTGGCTCCGCACCCTGCGCGCGACCGAGCAGTTCCTGGGGCAGACGCTGATGAGGCGCGAGCCGCTGCAATGAGCTGGGTGAAGCTCGCCGGCCTCTTCCTCGCCTTGCTGTGCCTCGGCGCAGCCCAGCCGAACGACGGACTCCTGATCCGCGGCGCCCACGTCTTCGACGGCACGGGAAGCCCGGCCGCGCCCGCCGACGTGCTGGTGCGGGGCGACCGGATCGTCGCGGTCGGCCCGCGCCTCCGGCTCCCACGTGGTGCCCGGATCGTCGACGGGCGCGGCATGACGCTCCTGCCCGGCCTCCACGACCTCCACACGCATCTGCGCTCGCCGGGGCTCGGCGGGCCGGACGATCTCGGCAAGGCCTATGCCGCCCACCTCCTCCACGGCATCACGAGAACCGTCGATTTCTCCGTGTCGGGCGAGATGATCGCGCCGATCCGGGAGATGACGGGCTCCGGCGCGGTCAAGGCGCCGAACCTGGCGCTGGCGATCCGGATCGGCGTCCCGGGCGGGCACGGAACGGAGCGGGGCTGGGGCGACTTCTTCACGATGGAGGCGACCACGCCGCGCGCCGCCGGGCTCGCGCTGGACCGCGCGCTTCCGTACCGGCCCGACGTCATCAAGGTCTTCGCCGACGGCTGGCGCTACGGCCGCACGCCCGACCTCAACAGCATGGACCTGCCGACGCTGCGCGCCGTCGTGGCGCGGGCGCATGCGGCGGGCATTCCGGTGATCACCCATACGGTGTCGCTGGAGGGCGCGAAGACCGCCGCGGCAGCGGGCGTGGACGCCCTCGGCCACGGCATCGCCGATGTGCCGGTGGACGACGCGCTGATCGCGCTGATGAAGGCGAACGGCACGGCCTATGTGCCCACCATGGCGGTCTACGAGCCGCAGCAGGACCGTGTTTTCCTCCCGGGCGAGCTTCGCCTGCTCGCGCCGCGCGAGAGGTCGCGCGAAGAGGCTCGGCCGATCGAGCCGGTCGGGGAGCTGGAAGCGCGCCGCTGGGCGGTGCTGCGCGAGAATCTGCGGCGGATGAGGGCCGGGGGCGTGCGCGTCGGCGTCGGCACCGACGCGGGCATCGGCGGAGTCTACCAGGGATCGTCGGCGTTGCGCGAAATCCGCATCCTGACCCAGCACGGCTTCACTCCGGCGGAAGCGCTGGCGGCCGCGACCAGCGTCAGCGCCGGCATCCTGCGCCGGGATGCGCAGCACGGCCGCGTCGCGCCGGGGCAGCGGGCGGACCTGATCCTCGTGGGCGGACGGCCGGACCACCGGATCGAGGACATCTATGATGTGCGGCGGGTTTTCGTCGGCGGGCGCGAAGTGGCGCTGGCCCCGCTCCGCCAACTGATCGCTTCCGACGCGCCTTCATCGCTGCCGGTGCACCGGATGGCGGGGCCGATCGACACCGGTGCTCGCCCCGACGGGCGGACGGACCTCGGCACGCTGCCGGTCGCGACCAACGAGGCGGGGACCGACCACAGCCGCCTCCACTACGTGCGCGAAGACGGGCGCCTGCTGGTCGTCGCGCGGCTGGGCGCGACGGCGGAGCCGTTCGCCAACCTCGTATTGCCGCTGACTCCGGGCCCGGTGCACCTTGCCGACGCGCGCGGGTTCAGCGGCATCGCCTTCGAAGCGCGCGGCACCGGCCGCTACACGCTCGTCCTCGAGAGCTACGCGATGGAGGCGCGGGACTCGTTCCGCGCGAGCTTCGCCGCCGGGGCGGCGGAGCGCGAGATCCGGATCCCGTTCGAGAGCCTGCGCAGCGCCAACCCGGCGGCGAGGCTCGACCTGACGCGGCTACGGGCGCTGATCTTCCGGCTCGAGGGCGCGCCGGGGAGCGAGGTCATGCTCCGGATCGGCAACGTCCATTTCTATCCCTGACCGGTCCGGCTCCCGCCGCGCCAGGTAGCGGTCGTCCAGTTCGCGTTCCCAGCGTGCCACGGTGGTGGTCACGGTAAGGTTTGCGCTGGCGCTCGGCACCGTCCGGGTCATGTCGAGCAGGCGGTCGAACGGCAGCACGAAGCCGACGACGAGCGCCGTCTGCTCGGGCGCGACGCCGACGGCGGAGAGGACGGCGGCGAGCATGAAGAGGGAGGCAGACGGCACCGGTGCCGTGCCGAAGGCGGCCAGCGCGCCGGTGAGGAGGACGAGGCCGTAGACGGCGGGGGTGAGCGGAACGCCGAGCGCCTGGAGGCTGAACATGCTGAGCAGGCCGACATACATGGCCGTCCCGTCCTTGCCGATGCTCGCGCCGAGCGGGAGGAGGGTCGAGTAGACGGGGCGGCCGACGCCGATATTCTTCTCCGCCACCCGCATCGCCACCGGCAAAGTGGCCGAACTGGACGCAGTCGAGAAAGCGACGGCCAGCGCATCGAAGATCGCGCGGAAGAAGCGCGGCACCGGCACGCGCGCGAGGAAGCGCAGGATCAGGCTGTGGACGATGAGGAGCTGGATCGCCGAGCCGAGGAGCACAGCGAGCGCCAGCCAGCCGACATTGGCGAACATCGCCGCGCCGTTCGCCGCGACCGCGTTGGCGATGAGCGCGAAGACTCCGAAGGGCGTCGCCTCCATGACGATACCGACGATGCGGAGCAGCACCGCCGCGGCGGATTGGAGGAAATTGGCGAGGGGCCGCCCAGCTTCGCCCGCCACCAGCGTGCCGATGCCGAGCAGGATGGCGACGAAGATGATCGCCAGCATGTCGCCCTTGGCGAGCGCGTCGAAGATGTTGGTGGGGACGATGCCGATCAGCTGCTCGTAGGGCGTCGGCGGCGTGCCCATGGCGTGCGCGGATGCGGTGCCGAGCGGCGCGCCTTCGCCGGGGCGGATGAGCGTGCCCACCGCCATCCCGACCGACACCGCGATGGCGGTGGTGGCGGCGAACAGGCCGACGGCGCGGGCGCCGAGCGGGCCGATCCGCTTCGGATCGCCGAGCGCGGTGATGCCGGACGCGATGGTGACGAGCACGATCGGAACGACCAGCATGCGGATCGCGCGCACGAACAGGTCGCCGAGGAACTGCACGTAAGGCGCGGCCTCTGGGGCCAGCGTGCCGAAGAGCAAGCCGAGGGCGAGGGCGACGAGCACCCGCTTCCACAAGGGGATGGCGAACCAGCGGCTCAGAATCGTCATGGGCAGCTCCCGGCCGGCGGAACGTGGGCGATGGCGCGTCCGGCGGCCCTGCCCGTCAGCGCGCCGTTCTCGACCGCGGCGACCCCGTTGACGAGCACGAAGCGGATGCCGGCAGCGGGGAGCGTCGGCGCCTCATAGGTCGCGCGGGCGGCGAAGGTGCGCGGATCGAAGACGACGAGGTCGGCGAATGCGCCGGCGCGCAGGCGGCCGCGATCCCGGAGGCCGAACGTGTCCGCGGTGAGCGAAGTGCTCCGCTCGACAAATTGGCGGAGGGTGAGGACGCGGCGGCGCACCACATATTCCGAATATTTGCGCGCGAAGCTGCCGTAGGCGCGGGGGTGGCCGCCCGAGGCGTCCGAGCCGGTCATCACCCAGGGGCGGCGCATGAAGGCGGCGATGTCTTCCTCCGTCTGGTTGAAGGAGGCGACCGACGGGTCCTCGACGCGGATGATGGCGATCGCCGCGGCGAGCGGGTCGAGGCCGCGCGCCTCTGCGACCGCCGCGAGGCGCTGCCCCCGGTGCGCGCCTTCGGTGATGAGAAGCGAGGCGGGGCCGCCGCGGCGGCGGAGGTTGTCGGCCATGTCGGTGCGAAGGCGCTCGGCGAGCGCCGGATCGTCGAAGCGCCTGAGCAATGCGGGCCGGCCGCCGTCCTGCGCCCAGCGCGGAACGAGCGCGGCGGCGAGGCTCGTGCCCGACGCCGACCAGGGATATTGATCGGCGGTGACGCGCTGCCCGGCGCGCCGCGCGGCTTCGATGCGGGCGATGATCGCCGCCGCCTGACCGTGGACGTCGACGCCGAGCGCCTTGATGTGGGAAATGTTGACGGGGAGCCTCCCCTCACGGCCGACCGTCAGCGCTTCCTCGACCGCGGCGGCGAGGCCGATCGAGTAAGAGGATTCGTCGCGTATGTGGCTGTCGTAGACGCCGCCGCGCAACCCGGCTTCGCGCGCTAGGGCGGCGACTTCGGCGGTCGAGGCGAAACTCTGCGGCGCGTAGAAGAGCCCGGTCGAGAGCCCGAGCGCGCCGCTGCACATGCCGTCCGCGACGAGGCGGCGCATGCGGGCGAGCTCGGCCGGCGTGGGCGCCCGGTCCGCCTCGCCGATGACGGCGCGGCGCACTTCGCCGAAGCCGACGAAGGCGCCGTAATTGATCCCGACCGGCTCGGTGCGGGCGCGGCCGAGCACGGCGCCGACGTTCGGATCGCCGCCGCCGTCGTTTCCGATGAAGGCGGTGGTGACGCCCTGCATCAGGAAGCCGGGGACCAGCCGCGTGCGGGCGTCCGCGTCGGCGAGCTGTTCGCCGAGATGGGCGTGCGGATCGATGAAACCGGGCGCCACGATCATGCCGCGCACGTCGATCGTGCGCCGCGCGCTGTGGCGGAGCCTCCGCCCGACGGCGACGATCCGGTCTCCGGAAATCGCGATGTCCCCGACGAACGGCGCGCCTGATCCGGAATAGACGGTGCCGCCGCGAACGATCAGGTCCACGGCCGGTGGCGGCGGGGAGGCCCCGCCGAGCGCCGCGATCCCAAGCAGCAGAGCCGCCAGCCGGATGTTCATCCCATTCCCCAGAAGCCGGCGGCGGGCGGGCGCAGGATGCCGCCCGCAATCGTCACGCCGCCCGTGCGATCCTCACGGAGCCAGGCGGGGCCGTCAAGGTCGACGAAGTCGGACAGCGCCGCGACGTGCAGCGCTGGCGCGATCG
>DASQND010000039.1:0-17332 GCA_035645215.1 Allosphingosinicella sp. | reverse complement strand
ACGGAACCGAACCGGGTCCGCAACATTTCAGCGCATGCGGGATCGGCCCGTTTGGAGACACGAACATGCGTATGGGTATCAGCCTCGGCGGCCTCATCCTCCTCATCCTCATCATCTGGCTCCTCTTCGGCCGCGGCTGAGGAACTCGAGGGGCGCGAAGTCCCACAACGTCATCCCGGCGGAGGTCGGGATCTCAACGGGTGAAGAGCTGGGCGTTAATGGAGGGCGCCCTGCACCGGTGGCTGCGCCTATTCTCCCCGAGATCGCCGCCTCCCTCGGGATGATGACCTGCACCCGGCGGCGCGCTGCCCGGGCGCCTGCGCTCTTCACCCCCTGAGATCCCGGCCTTCGCCGGGATGACGTGACCCTGCACAGCGCAAACTATGCGCTCCGGCCGCTGCCGGCGGCCGCTGCCGGCTGCCGGCGCTAGACGCGCTTCGCCAGATTGTGCTGGCGCTGGCCGACGGTGCGGTAGACGCGCGGGCCGAGGTCGAGGCGGAAGGCGCCCATCTTTTCGCTTTCCTGGCCGAGCTCGCGGCCGATGACGTAGGATTTGGACGTCTGCCCCGTCCGCCCCTGCCCCCAGTCGTAGACGAGGTTCACGCCGACCACGGGGATGAAGAGCAACTGGTCGTTGACCTGAAGCGCCTTCATCTCATCGCGCGGCATGGTGACGCTGCCCTGGATGAGGCCGCGCTCGCCCGGCGGCAGCTCGCCGATGACGTGGGTCTTGCGCCCTTCGCCCTTGGTCTTGAAGAAGGCGCCGATTTCCTTGTCCTGCTCGCGGCCGGCGTTGAACATCCGCGCGTTGATCCGGATGTTGCGCGCGTCGCTTTTCCCGGTGTTGCGGATGATCATTTCGAAATCGACCGACGCTTCCTCGCCGGTCGAGGCGGCGCGCTCGGCCTTGAGCTCGAGCTCCAGCCAGGGGCGCGGCACCGGCTCCGGGCGCGGCGGCGGCGGCGGATTGTCGATCAGCGCGGCAGCCGCCATCGCTTCCGAAACCTGCGCCGAGCGGCGGCGGCGGCGGGTGAACAGGAAGCCGCCGAGCGCGAGCAGGGCCGCGGCCGGCACGGCGTAATAATAAAAGGGCGTCGCGTCCTCGCTCGGCGGCGCTGCAGCGGTCGCGCCCTGCGGCGGCGTGGCGGCGGCGGGCGGAGGCGGCGGCGGCGCGGCTTCGGCAGGCCGGCCCTCGGGAAGCTGGAACACCTCCTGCGGCTGCGAGGGCACTTGCGCGGGCGCCCGGCGCTCCGGAGCCGCGGCGCGCGGCGTCTCGTCCGCAGGCCGCGGGCGTGTTTCGGCGGGCCGCGGCGACGGAGCCGGCGCCTGCTGCGCAGGCGCGGGCGTCCGGGTCGCCGCCGGTGCCGGCGCGGGCGCAGGGGCCGGCGCAGGCGCGGGGGCGATCGGCTGCTCGCGCGGCGCGGCCTGGCGCTGGCCGGGCAGGCGGAAGTCCTTGAGCTGCGGCGGCCCGAGCGTGTTCGTCTGCTCCTGGGCGCGCGCGGGCGCGCCGGACGCGGCCAGCGTCATGCCCGTCAGTGCGGCGACCGTCAGTCTCCGGCGGAATATCAACATCTTAAAGGCGTCCCCACTCCCGCGGCCCATAATCGGGGAGGCACGCCCGAGTCAAAGGGAGCGGCCGCGAACCGGGGACGAACGGACCCCCGCGCGCGCTCAATGGTCCTCGCCGTGCGCCTCTGCGACCGGCGCCGCCTCCCCCTCCCGCACCCGCGCGCAACGGACGATCTCGCGCTCGCCGTCCTCCGCCGCTTCGATCAGCGCGGCCTCCTCCCCTTCCGCCGCCCAGACCAGCGCGCGTCCGGACGCCGCCCCCGCCTCGCTCCGGTAGCGCAGACCCGACATCGCCGGCTGCGGCGCCATTTCGTAATCGTGCCCGTCGAAGCTCAGCCGCGCCGGCATCCGGTTCGGGTCGCCGCCGTCATAATGGATTCGCGCCGCCCGGCCGTCGGCGCAAAGATAGGGGAGCCCGCCCGGTCCCGCGGCGACCTCCTCGTGGTGGCCGCAGGCCGCGAGCAGCGCCGTTCCTGCGAGAATGATAGCGCTGCGCACCGTCGTCCGCCTCCCCGTCCCGCAGCGATGGTGCCGCGCCACGCCGCCTGAAATCAAGAGCCCTTCCGCCGCCCCGCCCAAGCCTTTGGCCGAATTGGGGCTTTCAACCCTCGCCAGCCGCCGCTAACGCTCCCGCCGGGCGCTGCGAAGGGGTAAACGAGTTGCGTAAGCTGGGCATGATCGGCGGTTTGAGCTGGGTCTCGACCGCGCTCTACTACGAGCAGATCAACAAGGGGGTGAACCGGCGCCTCGGCGGCGTCTCCTCCGCGCAGCTCCTCATCGAGAGCGTCGATTTCGGCCATTTCAGCGCGCTCCAGCATAGCGGCCGGTGGGACGAGGCTGCCGAGGTCCTCGCCGACTCCGCCCGACGCCTCGAGCAGGCCGGCGCGGGCGCGCTCCTCCTTTGCTCCAACACCTGCCACAAAATGTACGACACGGTGGCCGCCGCCGTCTCCGTCCCGATCCTCCACATCGGCGACATCACCGCGGCCAAGCTGGTGAACGACGGCGTCAGGCGCGCCGGCCTCATCGGCACCAAGTTCACCATGGCCGAGAATTTCTACCGCGACCGGATCGAGGCCGCCGGCATCGAAGTCTCCGTCCCCGATCCCGGCATGGCGCAGGAGATCGACCGGATCATCTTCGAGGAGCTGGTCCGCGGCACCGTGTCCCGCGTCTCGCAGCGGACGCTCAAGACCTGCCTCACCATGATGAGCCAGGCCCGCAACCAGGCCGTGATCCTCGGCTGCACCGAGCTCGTCATGCTCGTCGATCCGGGCGCCAACGTCCTTCCCGTCTACGACACCACGGCGATTCATGCCCAGGCGGCGGTGGAATGGATCCTTGCGGAAGAGACAGCCGACTGAGATTCCGTGCGGCCAGGCCGCCGCGCCTGAAAGCTCCGATCCGGAGCCGATGCCGTCACGTCCTTGCCTTTTCGGCACATTTCGCGAACGATGCCCACATTGACGGGGGTCGGCGCACAATGTCATCTGAATGCAACATGGTGCCGCTGGGGCGAGAAATGGCGGCTGAAGGGCTGGAATCCATCGATTACGGGAGCGAGCGGCGCCTGCTGCTCTTCGCCGACAGCGAAGGCGCGCTCGCCCGCGGCCGCCGCACGGTTGAGCTTGCCGGCGGCACCGTCGCCGACGCGCAGCTCCTCGCCGGCGCCGTCGATCGGCTCGCGGCGCAGGTCCATGCCGATGGGGTCATGATCGAAGTGGAAGGGGACGGCGCCGCCCTCGGCCCGCTGCTCGATCCCCTGCTCGACGCGCTGGAGCTTCGCGCCCAGGGCCGGCGCCACGGCAGCGTCGTCATCGCGCCCGAAGCGCTTATCGACCGGATCGCGGCGCGCACGCCGCACCGCGACATCTACCATCTCTGCCGCCCGAGCGAGATCGAGCGGGTCGCCGCCGTCGCGCTCGCCAGCACCCGCCGCCAGCCGCGGCTCCATGACGGCAAGGAAGACGTGAGCGCGGTCCTGCGCCAGCTTTCCGACGAGGTGGCGCGGATCGCCGGCATGCTCTCGAACCTCGCCGAGGAAGACTCCGCCGAGGGCGCGGCCGTGGACGCCGGCGCCGCCGGGAGCGCCGGAAAGGACGAGCCGGCGGTCGACGCCGCCCTCATCCGCTCGATCATCCGCGCCCGGCGCCTCCGCGACAGCTACTTCAAGGGCGGCATCTTCGCCGATCCGGCCTGGGACATGCTGCTCGATCTCATGGCCGCTCGGCTCGAAAAGCACCGCGTCGCCGTCTCGAGCCTGTGCATCGCCGCCGCCGTGCCGCCGACCACTGCGCTGCGCTGGATCAAGACGCTGACCGACCGCGGCATCCTGGTGCGCTGCGCCGATCCGGCGGACGGCCGCCGCGTCTACATCGAACTCTCGGACGAAGCCGCCCGCGCCCTTACCGCCTACATCCGCGCCGCCCAGCGCATCAGCCCGCTCGGGCTCTGAGCGGCGCCGGCGGCCGCGCAGGGCGCTTGCCCTCGCTCCCCGGCGGTGGCAGGGACCGCGCGGCCCGGGGCGGTTAGCTCAGTTGGTAGAGCGTCTCCTTTACACGGAGAGGGTCGGCGGTTCGAGCCCGTCACCGCCCACCAGGCACCCGGCGCCGCCGTGCCGGCACACGCGCTCAGCCGCCGAGCCAGCCGGTCAGCCAGAGAAGGACGAGGGTGCCGATGGCCGTGACGACAAGCGAAGTCCCGCACCCCGCCCGGTTCGAAAAGAAGAAGAACAAGCCCGTTTCTCCGTATTTGCCCCGCGCCAACGCTTGGGCGCGTAAAGTGAGCCGCCCGGCATGAACCCGCCCGGCTTCACCGGCGCCGGCCTCGACCGCGCCGACCGGCTGCGGCTCGATCCCGAGCGCCTCAGCGCCCTCGCCTCGTCTCCGCAGGCGCGGCTGCTCCGGATGCGGGGCCTCGATCCCCTGCCGGGCGGCGACGGGCGCCTCGCCTGGGAGTCCTGCGGCGGCGGCGAAGCGGCCGAGCTCATCTTCCTCGGCCTCGACGGCGACGCGCCCGTCTTCGCCCCGCTCGCGCGCCTCGACGGACCGCGCCCCAACCCCCGCGCCGTCTTCGCCCTTCTCGAAACCATGCCGCCGGATGAAGTCGCGCTCTGGGGGACGGCGCGAAGCCTCATCGAATGGCACAACCGCCACCTCTTCTGCGGCGCCTGCGGGAGCGCCACGCGGCCGTTCCGCGGCGGCTGGGGCCGCAAGTGCGAAGGCTGCGGCGCCGATCATTTCCCGCGCGTCGATCCGGTCGTGATCATGCTCGCCGAGCATGGCGGCCGGGTCCTCGTCGGCCGCCAGCCGCAATATCCGCCCCGCCGCTATTCGGCGCTGGCGGGCTTTCTCGAGCCCGGCGAGTCGGTCGAGGAAGCGGTGGCGCGCGAGCTTCACGAGGAGGCGGGCGTCACCGCGACGTCCGTCCGCTACGTCGTGAGCCAGCCCTGGCCCTTCCCCGGCTCGCTGATGCTGGCCTGCATCGCACCGGTCGAGGACGACGCGCTCACTCTCGATCGCACCGAGCTCGACGACGCCTTCTGGGTCGACCGCGCCGGTGTCGAAGCCGCCCTCGCCGGCTTGGCCGAAGCCCCCTTCAAGGCGCCCCCGCCCTTCGCCATCGCCCACACCTTGTTTGAAAGGTGGCTAGCCGGCGGATAAGCACAACCGTCATTGCGAGGAGCGAAGCGACGAAGCAATCCAGCGGAAGCCGGAGACCCGCACCGCCCTCCGCTGGATTGCTTCGCTCCACTCGCAATGACGGAGGAGCGAACCAACAACACCTCACCCCACCCACGCCGTCTTGCCCCGCCGCAGCCGCCCTTCTAAAGGGGCGCGGATCAAAAGCAGCAGCGCGCCTCCCCGCGCGCCCCTCGGAGGCTGGAAAGCGGCATGGACGACCGGTTCAACACGATTGCGGGATGGACGCTGGGCGCGGGCATCGTCTTTCTCGGCGCCTGGCTGGTGACCGGCGAGATGTTCCATTCCGAGCGGCCCGAGAAAATGGGCTATCCGATCGCCGGCGTCGAGCAGGAGGGCGACGAAAAGGGCACGGTCGAGCAGCCGATCGCCCACTTCCTCCAGACCGCCGACGCGACTCGCGGCGCGGGCCAGTTCGCCAAGTGCCAGGCCTGCCACACGATCGAGCAGGGCCAGCCCAACGGCCAGGGTCCGAACCTGTTCGGCCGCATGGGCGCGCCGATCGCGGGCGTCGCGGGCTACTCCTACTCCCCCGCGCTCCAGGGCAAGTCGGGCGAGACCTGGACCTGGGACAATATGAGCGCCTGGATCCAGTCGCCGCGCCGCTTCGCCGACGGCACCAAGATGAGCTTCGCCGGCATGAGCGACCCGCAGGACCGCGCCGATCTCCTCGCCTACATGAACAGCAAAGGCGGCAGCCTCCAGATCCCGCCGCCGCCCGCCGCGGACCCTGCCTCCGCCGGCGGCGACGGCTCCGACAGCCCCGCCGAGAATGCGGCCCGCGCCGCCGATCAGCCCGCCCAGGGTGACCGCGGGCAGGCGCAGCCGACGCCGAACGTCCAGACCCCCGGCAAGACCGGCGGCGAAGCGGCGCCCACCGCCGGCCGCGGCGACCAGCCGAGGCCGACCGGCCAGTAAGTGCCGGACGGCGGCAGTCCAGCATTCGCTCCTGCTCCAAAGCCGGAGCGCGGCTGCGGCCACGCCGTCATGAACTGGTGCCTCGCGGCGCTTGCCGCCGGAGCCTTCGCCTTCGCCCTCTTGGCGTCCAGCGTCGCCCCGGCGTCCGAATGCAGCACGCCGCATTCGGTCCACTGGCACATCGCGGCGCTCCCCTTCCTGCTCTTCGTCGCGGCCGGCGGTTACGTCTTCTTCTGGGGCGGAGCGGCCGTGCGCCTGCTACTCTTCGCCTGGATGTGCCTGGTCCTTGCCGGCTACGTCGCGGGCCTCGGCCTGTCGCTGCCGATCGTCTACGAGACCGAGATAAGCTGCGCCCGCCAGGGCATGCGCTGAGCCCGCCGCTTCCGCGCCGCTTCATCCGCCGCTAGGAAGCGCGGGGTGGACGACGATCTCAAAGCCTCCATGTCCCCGGACGAGCTGCGCGCGGCGATGCGCACGCTCGGCTACCGCACCCAGAACGACCTCGCGAGCGCGATCGGAGTCAGCCGCTCGGCGGTCAGCCTCTGGCTCGAAGGCAAGGTCGGCGTCCCCCGCCCCGTCGCCATGCTGCTGCGCATGCTCGTCGCGGCCCAGCGCCGGATTTATTGAGAGGGGAAGTGAGCCCATCCGCGCCACCGTCATTGCGAGGAGCGAAGCGACGAAGCAATCCAGCGGAAGCCGGAGACCCGCACCGCCGCCCACTGGATTGCTTCGCTTCGCTCGCAATGACGGCGTGAGCGGATGACCCTCTCCACGTGAAATATTCACCGCGGCTGGACGCCCGCGCCGCGCCGCACAAAAGCTTGCCCGCACGATCTCACACGACTCACGAGGACATTCACCATGGCGACCGACGCGGGCACGATCCTGAAGCGCATCGAGGAGGAGGAGATCGAGTGGGTCGACCTCCGCTTCACCGACCCCAAGGGCAAGTGGCAGCACCTCTCCATGGTCGCTTCCGCGATCGACGAGGACCAGCTCACCGACGGCTTCATGTTCGACGGCTCGTCGATCGGCGGCTGGAAGGCGATCAACGAAAGCGACATGATCCTGATGCCGGATTTGGGCGCCGTCTATGTCGATCCCTTTTCGGCGACGCCGATGCTGATCCTCTTCTGCGACATCGTCGATCCGGCCTCGGGCGAGCTCTACGCCCGCGACCCGCGCTCGACCGCCAAGCGCGCCGAAGCCTATCTGAAGGCCGCCGGCATTGGCGACACCGTGTTCGTCGGGCCGGAAGCCGAATTCTTCATGTTCGACGACGTCCGCTTCGAGGACGGCTACAATGCGTCCTACTTCAAGATCGACGACATCGAACTGCCGACCAACACCGCCACCAAATACGAGACCGGGAACCTCGGCCACCGCCCCCGCGCCAAGGGCGGCTATTTCCCGGTCGCGCCGGTCGACAGCGCGATGGACATACGCGGCGAGATGGTCTCGACCATGCTCGAAATGGGCCTCCCCTGCGACAAGCACCACCATGAGGTGGCCGCCTCGCAGCACGAGCTCGGCCTCACCTACGGCACCCTCGTCGAGACCGCCGACCGGATGCAGATCTACAAATATGTCGTCCACATGGTCGCCGCCGCTTACGGCAAGACCGCGACCTTCATGCCCAAGCCGATCAAGAGCGACAACGGCTCGGGCATGCACACCCATTTCTCGATCTGGAATGCATCGAAGCCCCTCTTCGCCGGCAACGGCTATGCGGGCCTTTCGGAAATGGCGCTCTACTTCATCGGCGGCGTCATCAGGCACGCCAAGGCCCTCAATGCGTTCACCAACCCGACGACCAACAGCTACAAGCGCCTCGTTCCCGGCTTCGAAGCGCCGGTCCTCCTCGCTTATTCGAGCCGCAACCGCTCCGCCTCCTGCCGCATTCCCTACGGCACCGGCGAAAAGTCGAAGCGCGTCGAGTTCCGCTTCCCGGACGCCCTCGCCAACCCGTACCTCGCTTATTCCGCGATCCTGATGGCCGGCATCGACGGCATCCAGAACCGCATCCACCCCGGCGAGCCGATGGACAAGAACCTTTACGACCTGCCGCCCCAGGAGCTGGTCAACGTCCCCACCGTCTGCGGGTCGCTCCGCGAAGCGCTCGTGTCGCTCCAGAACGACCGCGCCTTTTTGACCCGCGGCGACGTCTTCTCCGACGACCAGATCGACGCTTACATCGAGCTCAAGTGGGAAGAGCAGATGCGCTGGGAGACCACCCCCAGCCCCGTCGAATACGACATGTACTATTCGAGCTGAGCCCTAGCGCCGGTTCGACATTCGGGCGCGGTGCCTCTCTGCTCCCTCTCCCCGGCGGGGAGAGGGTTGGGGTGAGGGGGCTCGGCGACCGAGATCGTGCTCCGAGTCAGAGCCCCCTCGCCCTGCCCTCTCCCCCCTGGGGAGAGGGTGCTCGGCGCCTGGATTGAATGTCGATACGGCCTAGCGCTTCCCGGTTCGCCGCCGCGCGCGCCGGGCCGGAAGCGCTTCTTGCGAGCGGTGCGCCGGCGGCAGCGCCGGCCGCCGCTCCGAGCTCGGCCCGGCGAGACCGAGCTCCGGCCGGCTCGCCCGCCCGCCGATCCTGACCGCGGCGCCGCCCGCGCCGCCCGCGCCGCCCGGCCGCGCGACGATGTCGAGCCGCGGGTCGGCCGAGCCGTCGAACGTCATCGTGCCGCGCTCCAGAGCGAAGCTCGCCCCGAGTACGCGGTAGCGCCCGGCGATCAAGGTCGCCTCGCCGGTGATCGCCGGCGCGCCGGTCGTCCCGCCGATCCTCAGCGCACCGCTCCAGCGGCTGTCGAGCCCGCGCCCTTCCACCTCGATCCGCTCCGCCTGAAGGCCCAGGTCGAGCGCCCATCCCCTGCCGCCGCCGCGCGCGCCGCCCTCGCCGTCCGAAGCGCGCCCAAGCTTCACCTCGCCGCCGGTCAGCCGCAGCGTTCCCGAAATCGTGCCGCCCGCCCCGTCAGAGCGGATCCTGAGCGGCCCCGTCACCCGTCCCCGAAGCTCCGGCCGCGCGAACAGCAAGGCGCGCTCCATCTCGACCCGCACATCGACCGCGCCGCCGAACCCGATCGTGCCCGATCCGGCGATCCGCCCCTCGTCGCCCGTCCGTCCGCTCAAGGCTTCGATCACCAGCCGCTCGCCGTCGAAGCGGGCGCGCGCATCGATGCCGTCGATCCGCGTGCCCGCCGCGCTGCTCGCGAAGCGGCCGCCATCGAGCCGCACCGTTCCGCTCAGCGCGGGGTTCGAAGCCGTGCCCGCGAACTGCACGTCGGCGACGAGCGGCCCGCTGAGGCTCGCCCCCTCCACGCCGGTCATCGCCCACAGCCGGTCCGCCGCCCCGTCGAAGCGCGCCCGCCCGGCCAGCCCGCCGCCGCCCGCCACCGACACCGCGGCCTCGATCCGCCCGCTCCCGATCGGCACCCGCCCGAGCCGCGCATCGCTTGCGACCAGCGCCGCCTCGACATGCTGCCCTCCGCCGCGCGCAGAAAGCGTCAGCGGCCCGGAAAGCGCGCCGCGCAGGTCCAGCCGCCCGGATACGCCGCCGCCCGAAGGCCGCAGCACGCCGCTGGCATGGGCGCCCGAGACGCTGAGCGCCGCCACCTGCAGCGCCGCCCCGCCCGGCGCCACCGTGCCCCGCGCCGCGAACGGCCCGAGCGGCGATCGACCCGCCGCGCGGTAGCCGAAGCCGCTGGCCGCCGGCTCGACCTCCACCCGCACGTCGCGAAGGCCAAGGCTCTCCGACGGCCGCGCAAGGCGCAGCGACAGCCGCTCCCCGCCATATTGCAGCGACAGCGGCCCCAGTGACGCCTGCCGCCCGCTCCCTTCCACGGTGAGGCCCCCGTCCGCCCGCCGCACCGCCGTCCCGACAAGCTGGAGGCGCGGCGCCGCGAGGCGCAGGTTGGAAAGCTGCACCGCGCCATCCCGTCCGGCGGCGACTCCGGTCTCGAAGCGCAGCGGACCGCCCGCAGCCCATAAAAGCGCCTGATTGTCGAACCGCCGCACCGCGCCCCGGCTCGTCCCGGCCAGGCTGAAGGCGCCGCCGCCGCTGGACTCCGCCCGCCAGTCGCCCCCCACATCCACCGTGCCGACGCCGGCCAACGCCAGCCCCTCGCTCGCCGCATTCCCGGCAAGCACCGTCCGCCCGCCCGCCAAATCCGCGTCGAATCGAAAGGCCGAGCGCAGCCGGTCGGACGCCAGCGTCATGCCCTCGCCGACGACCCGATTTCCCTCGGCCCGAATCGTGCCACCGAGCCGCACATCCGTAAGCAGGACGCCCGCGCCCCCGCTGACCCGCCGTGCCGTCGCGGCAATGGGAAGCGTCAGCCGGTCGCCCGCCCATCGCCCGCTCCCCGAGGCCTGGAGCGCTTCGAACGCGGTGCCGCCCACCTCCAGCCGCGGCACGGCCGCGCGGTAGGCAATGCTCCGCTCGGCGAACGGACCGTCGAGCACCGCCGTCAGCCGAGTCCCGGCGCTCACCGCGGCGCCGCCGACAAGCGGCGCCGGGCGCAGCAGGACGATGCCCGCCCGCACATCTCGCCATTCGTCCTCGCGAAGGTCTGCCGCGCCCTGCACGGCGAGGCGCGCCGCCGGCGAGGCCGCGGAGAAGCGCCCATCGAGCACGCCCTCGTCGACGCGTCCTTCCCCCCTGACGTCGAGCCGCCCGGCTGCGAACGCGGCAAGGCGCGGCGGAATCAAGGGCGCCGCCTCCAGCCAGCCCGCCGCCCCGTACCGGCCGGCGCGCGCCGCGAGCCTCAAGTCGCCCGCCTCACGCCCGGAAAGCGCAATCCGCGCCCGCCCGTCCCACCGGCTCCAGCTCCCGTCGCCGCGCACTTCGGCGCGGACCGGCACGGCCGCGCCGAGCATCCTGACGAGCACACCGTCCGCCGGCGCGTCCAGCGACAGCTCCAGCTCGAACTGGTCGTCGTCCGGCGCGCTGTCGATCAGCAACGCCAGCCGGTCCCCGCCGCCGCGCATCGCCGCGTCGAGATCGAGAAGGAAACGCCCGCTCCTGTATTCCGCCTCGCCCGAGACGCGGGCCGTGCGCCGAGTTCCCGTCACCGCCGGCTCGAAGCGAAGCTGGGCAAGGTCGAAGCGGCCGACATGCACGTCGTAGGACGGGAGCGAGCGGCGCTCCCGCTCCGGCTCGAACTTCGGCAGGCGGTGGACGATGGCGAGCTCGCTCCCGATCTCGCTGATCGCCAGCCGGTCCCAGAGCCACGAGGTCGGCTGCCAGTCGAGCGTCATCCTGGGCGATTCGGCCCAAAGCCCTTGCGGATCGTAGAGCCGGACGTCGCGAAGCTCGGTCTTGCCCCAGATCGAGCCTTCGATCCGCCCGATGCGGATGCGCAGCCCGCTGTTCGGAGTCATCGCCGCGATGCGGTCGAGGAGCACCCGGTGGCCGAGATCGGTGTCGAGGAGGAGCCCCACGGCGACCAGCATCAGCATCGCGCCGGCGACCAGGCTGAGCACGATCTTGGCGAGCAGAGACCACCAGCGCACCGGCCGGCGCACGCGCATGGCGGCCGCCGGAGCCCCGGCCGGAGGCGCCTCTGCCGTCGCCTCAGCCATGATGTCCGGTCCGCCGCATGCGGCGAGACTAACCGCGCGACCTGTACCGCGCCAGAATGAAGCGCGTATCTAGTGGAGGCTCGCTTCGCCGCGCCCGGCGGCGAGCAGGCCGATCATCCGCTCGATCTGGCGCCAGCGGCAATAATGGACGACGTTGCCGAGGCTGCGGCTCGTGCTCGCGCGGCGCGCCGCCTCGCTCGCGGCGAAGTCGCCGAAGCGCAGGATAAGCTCGTCGGCTTCCGCCGCGGAGGCGCGGTCGGCAAGATAAACAGTCTGATTCAAGAAGCTTCCCCGCCCTTTTCGCTGTGAGCCCGGGCTTAGCGGGCGAGCCCTTTCCATTTGCCCCAGCGAAACTGCTGAACGCTGCGTTCACCAGAAAGCGGCCGCCGGAAAGCACCTTGGAACCCAAGCCCGGCCCTGCCATGAGGCCGCCATGGCCAGGGCACCCAGGAAGAATGCGCAAGCGGGCGGATGCCTCCTCACCTTCGGCATCCTCGCGGGCGTGGCGGCCGGCTTGTACTACCGCGAGCCAAGCATAGGCTTCCTCGCCGGCACGGCGACCGGGCTACTCCTCCTCCTCATCGTCTGGCTCATCGACCGCCGGAAGGGCTGACCCAGACACGTCATCCCGGCCCTTCGACCGCCTGCGAAGGCAAGCGCTCAGGGTAAACTTCAGCCGTAGGCTGAAGGCCGGGATCTCAGGGGGTGAAGAGCACAGGCGCTCATGGAGCGCTGCACTTCCGCCCCGCTCGTCACCCGCTGAGATCCCGGCCTTCGGGGTTCCCATCAAAGTACTACTTTGATGGGGCCCTCCCGGGATGACGCGCTGCATTCACCCGATCCGCCGCCCCACCCAAACCACCCGCCCGACGATCTCCACCGAAGCCGGATCGCAGTCCGGCCAGCTTGGATAAGCCTCATTGTCGCTGCGCACCGCGATCGTGCGGCCGGCGGGATGCGGCGCGACTCGCTTCACCACCAGCGCATCCTCGATCCGAAGCACGTAGATGCCGTCGCGCAGCCGCTCGCCTGCGTCGCCGCTGTCGACCAGGATCTCGTCGCCGTCGGCCAGCGTCGGCACCATCGAGTCGCCCTCCACCCGGATCAGCGACAGCCTTTTGGGATCGGACGCCATCCGCCGGAGCCACGCCGGATCGAAGGCCATGTGCCCCAGCGCCCGCTCGCCGCGCGCAAGCGACCCCGGCCCCGCCGACGCGCCGACCTCCAGACGTGCGACGCGCACCAGCCCCGCGTCGCTGCGCGGCGGCGGCGCGCGCCCGCCGAGCGCCTCCTCCGAAACGCCGAAATAGCGCGCCAGCAGCCGCCGGTCCTCCTCGGCCAGCCGCCGCGGCGTACCGCGCTTGATATATTGCTGGATGTAGGCGGGGTTGCGGCCGAGCATCCGGGACAGGCCGGCATAATCCGCCCCCTGCTCGTCGATCAGCCGCGCGAGCGCGGCGCGCGCGCCGGTCTCTTCCATGGTCGTGCTCTACATGTAGGATTTTTCCTAGACAAGTAGGAAATGTCCTTTCAGCGTGAACATATCAGGAACGATGATTCGCGAGGAGAGTGGCATGATGAACGTGATGAGCCGCGTCGAGCGGCTCCTCCGAAAAAGCAGGATCACGGCAAGCCAGATCGGCCGCGAGGTCATGCGCGACCCCGGCTTCGTGCGCGACGTGCGCAACGGCCGCGAAATGCGCCCGGAAACCGAGAAGCGGCTCGCGGCCTGGCTGGACGCGGCGGAAAAGGGATTGGGGGACGAGACATGCGCACGATGACCGAAGATGCGGCGACGGCGCTGCTGCGGGCGCTGGGCGGCCGCTTCGCCGGCTTTTCCGGGCTGTTCCGGGTCGACGAGCTCACCAGCCGCAACTGGGCGAGCGTCACCTTCAGCGGCGCGCGGCACCAGGTCTGCTTCAGCCTCGAAGGGGAAGGCGCGGGCGTGGCGGCGGACGCGTTCGTTGCCGAACTGCCGGACGCCGAATATGCGCTTCGCGGTCACATATTGGCGGACGTCGCCCTCGCCGGCGACGAGCGCTCGGCGGCGGGCGACCGGGTGAAGCTCCGGATCGAAGCCCTGACCGTCGAGGACAATTAGCCTGCGCGCGCCGCCATCTTCTGGAGATTCTCGATGGCGCTCCGAAGGCGGTCGTCCCCTGCCGGCTGGAAAACGGGACGCGCCTCCGGCTCCGGCGCACGCGCCTGCTCGGGCGCCGAGGTCCGGTGTACGCGGCGGGCGAGGCCGCGCTCGAGGCGGGCCATGAGATCGGAGATGCTCGCGTCGGCAGCGGGTTCGCCCACGGCAGGCGTGGCAGGCGCAGGCGGCGGGGCGGGCGCTTCGGCGACTTCAGGGGCCGCGACGATCATCTCGATGTCCGGCCCGGAAAGCTCCAGTTCGTCGAGAACCGGCACGGGCTGCTCGGCCTCGACGACCTCGGCAACCTCCACGACTTCAGGCTCAGGCGCGGGCTCCGGCTCTTCGGCTGCGACCGGCGGCGCCTCGACCGGCGCCGGCGCGGGCCGGCCGAAGTCGGGCTCGCCGAATTCCCGCGTGGCGAGGATCGGCCGCCGCGCGGGCGCGTCTGGGTGGATGTCGGCGCGGCGCAGTTTCGGTGTGACTTTCGTGTGACTTTCCGCGGTTTCGAACGGCAGCGCATCGTCGCGCTGACGCTCCCGCTCGCGTCGGGGCACCTTGCCGGCACCCCCGCCGAGCATGCGCAGCAGCATGAACACCGTGCCGAAGGTCGCAAGCGCCGCCGCGGCGGCGACTCCGGCCCGCGCCGTGGTGCCGAGCGGCGGCTGGGCGGCGGAAAGGATGGACGGAAGCCCGCTGCCCTCGACGATACGCGACAATATGCCGTCCGGCATGACAAAGGCGGCGAAGCCGACGGCGAGCGCCGCCACCGCCGCCAGCGGCATGTCGATCGAACCGTTCACGCGGCCCGCGGCCGCTACATATCTGGATGTCATCGGAGCGCCTTACCGGTCAGCTTTTCGTAAACCGGCGCATAACGCGAAATGTTTGACGCCCAGTTACGATCGCGCTCGACGAAGGCGCGCGCCGTCGTCCGCCGCTCCTCCCAGCCGCCGCGATTCTCGAACAATCGCGCCAGCGCATCGGCGATCGCCGACGGATCGCCCGGCGCGAACAGCGTCCCGGTCACCCCGTCCTCGATCAGCTCGCGGTGACCGCCGACGTCCGAAGCGGCGACGAGCTTCCCCTGCGCCATCGCTTCCAGCGGCTTGAGCGGCGTCACCAGCTCGGTCAGCCGCATCGCTTTCCGCGGATAGGCAAGCACGTCGACCAGCGCATAATAAAGCTCCACCTCCCCGTGCGGCACCCGCCCCGTGAAGACGATCCGGTCCCGCGCCGGCGAAGCCTCGGCCTGGGCGCGAAGCTGCGCCTCCATCGGTCCGCCGCCGACCAGGACGAGCTTCGCCTTCGGCCGCAGCGCGGCCAGCCGCGGCATGGCCGCGATCAGATCGTCCAGCCCTTCATAATCGTAGAAGGAGCCGATGAAGCCGACCACCTCCGCATCGTCCAGCCCGAGCGAGCGCGCGAATGCGCCGTCGTGCTTGAGCGGCGTCCCGAACAGGCCGAGATCGACACCGTTGGGCGACACCATGATCTTCCCCGGATCGACGCCGCGCGAGACGAGGTCGGCGCGGAGCCCCTCGCAGATCACCGCCACCGCATCCGCCTTGGTCGCGGCCCAGGTTTCGAGCTGCTTCGACACCCGGTACTTGGCCGATCCCTCGGTGCCCGTCCCGTTGCCGACCGCCGCATCCTCCCAGAAGGCGCGGATCTCGTAGAGCAGGGGGACGCCGTGCCGCCGCGCCGGGCGCAGGGCCGCGAGCGCGTTCAGCACCGGCGAATGGACGTGGAGCTGGTCCGGCTTCACCGCGCGGATCACGTCGCCGATGCGCTTCGAAAAGGCCGTCACCTCCCGCCATTCGCGAAGCGGCGAAGGACCGCTCGGGCAATAGTCGGTCCGGAAGAAGTCGATCCCGTCCACCGTCTCGCGCGGCGGCGCGCCGGCCGTGTGGCGCGGGCCGGTGAGGCAGACCGGCTCCCAGCCCCGCTCCATCTGCGCCTTGACGATGGCGCGTGTGCGAAAGGTATAGCCGCTCTGGAGGGGCAGGCCGTGGTCGAGGACGTGGAGGATCCGCATCCCACTCAAGTGCCACGACAAACTTAACGGCCCGTCAACCGCCCCGCCTGTAAGAGCCTCCTCATGGAGCGCGGGCGCGAAGCATGATCGATACATTCGCCCTGCTGGTGAGCCACGGACTCATCCTGCTCGCCGCCTGGCGCCTGTCCGGGCGCGCCGACCTCGACGACGACACGGCCGCCGCCGGCGCGCCCGCGGCGAAGCCCTTCTGGCGGCGCGCCCGCAGCGGCGAGGACCGGCCCGGTGCGTGACCTCTTCTTCGTCGCCTTCATTCTCGTCCTGCTGGCGCTCGCCTGCCGCCGGCCGTTCCTGTTCGTCCTCGCCTACGCCTATGTCGACACGGTCTCCCCGCAACGTCTGTCTTATTACCTGCTGAGCGGCGGCAACCTCGTCATGTACGTCGCCATCGCCGCCATGGGCTCCTGGCTGCTCTTCGACAGCAAGAAGGGCATGCGCATCGCCGGCCGGCAATGGGCGATGATCGCGCTCCTCCTCTACGCCGGCTACACGACGCTGAACGCCCACTTCCCCGAAACCGCCTGGGACAAATGGGATTGGGCGTCCAAGGCGCTCATCTTCGCCATCTTCATTCCCTTCACGCTCCGGACGAAGCTGCGCGTCGAAGCCTATATTCTCTTCATGACGCTCTCGGCGGCGGCGATCGCCATCGTCGGCGGGATCAAGACCCTGCTTTCGGGCGGCGGTTACGGCGCGCTCAACCTGATGGTCGACAGCAACAGCGGCCTTTACGAAAGCAGCACCATCGCCTGCATCGCCATCGCGCTCATCCCCCTCATTCTCTGGCTCGCCCGCCACGGGACGATCTTCCCGCCCGACTGGCGCGTCAAAATCTTCGCCGCCGGCCTCGTCTTCGCCTGCCTGCTGATCCCGGTCGGCACGGAGGCGAGGACCGGCCTCATCTGCATCGGCGTCCTCGCCATCCTGACGCTGCGCGACGTCAAGCGGCGCCTCCTCTACATGTCCATGGTCGCGCTCGTCGGCGTCGCGGCCGTGCCGATGCTGCCGTCGACCTTCACCGAGCGCATGGGAACCATCAAGGGCTATGAGGCCGACAGCTCGGCGACCACCCGGCTCGCCGTCTGGGGCTGGACCTGGACCTATGTGCAGGAGCATCCGATGGGCGGCGGCTTCGACGCCTACCGGCTGAACCGCATCCAGGTCGCCGCGACCACCGAGCAGGGCAGCGGCAACGTCCGCACCATCGACACCCGCACCCACGCGGACGAAGGCCGCGCCTGGCACAGCGCCTATTTCGAGATGCTGGGCGAGCAGGGCTTCCCCGGCCTGTTCCTGTTCCTCGTCATCCACATCGGCGGCCTCGTCCGGATGGAGATCATCCGCCGCCGCTACCGCCGGGAGGAAGGCGAC
>DASQND010000038.1:0-6517 GCA_035645215.1 Allosphingosinicella sp. | reverse complement strand
GCTGATCGTCGGCGGCGGGCCGGCGGGCGCGGCGGCGGCGATCGCGCTCGCCCGTGCGGGCGCGGCGCCCGAGCTGATCGAGCGCTCGGCGGGGCCGCGCGATGTCGTCTGCGGCGGCTTCCTCGGCTGGGACGCGCTCGGCACGCTGAAGCGGCTCGGCATCGACGCCGGCGCCCTCGGCGCCCGGCCGATCGGGCGGGTGCGGCTCGTCTCCGGCAGCCGCGTCGTCGAGGCGAAGCTTCCCAAGGCCGCGGCCGGCCTTTCGCGGCGGACGCTCGACGAAGCGCTGCTCGCCGCCGCCGCCGAGGCCGGCGCAAGGGTGTCGCGCGGGCGGACGGCGCGCGCGGCGGAAGGCCCGCGCCGGGTGCGGCTCGACGATGGCGAGGAGATCGAGGCCGAAGCCCTGTTCCTCGCCACCGGCAAGCACGAGCTTCGCGGCCTCGCCCGCCCGCTCGAAGGCTGGCGCGAGCCGCTCGCGGCGGGGCTCCGCACCGCGCTCCCCGCCTCGGCGGCTCTCGAACGCGCGCTGGGCGGCGTGATCGAACTCCACCTGTTCGACAACGGCTATGCCGGGCTCCTCCTCCAGGAGGACGGCTCGGCGAATTTCTGCCTCTCCGTCTCGCGCGCACGGCTTGCCGCGTGCGGTGGCCCCGACGCCTTGCTGGCCGAGATCGTCCGCGACTCGCCTGTCCTTGCCGACCGCCTTGCCGGCGCCGGGGCCTGGGACGCGATCGCGGGCGTCCCTTACGGCTGGCGCGCGGGCGGCGGCGAGGCGGGGCTGTTCCGGGTCGGCGACCAGGCGGCGGTGATCGCCTCCATCGCGGGCGACGGCGTGGCCATTGCGCTCGCCAGCGGGCTCGGCGCCGGGGAGGCCTGGCGGCGCGGCGGCGCGGCGGGAGCGGATGCCTGGCAGCGCGCCTTTTCGGCCCGGGCGAGGCGGCCGGTCGGCACCGCCGAAGCGCTCCGCCACGCCGCCGAGCGGCCGGGAAGGCGCCGCGCGCTGCTCGGGCTTGTCGGCGCCATGCCCTTCCTTCTTCCGCTCGCGGCGCGGCTGACCCGGATCGGCGATGGGGGTTGACCGGGGCGATTGACTTAGCCGCGCCATCGGGCAGAGTTTCGGCAACGAAGAAGGGGTGGGAATATCATGATTCGCAAGTTGATCGCGGCCGCTTTGCTGGCTTCCACGGCCTCCGTAGGCGCCGCCCAGACGAGCGCGACTCCGGCTCCGGCACCGGCTGCGCCCATGACGGCCGCGGCCGCGGCGACCGATCCCGCCCGTCTGGCCGCGGCGCGGCGCTTCATCGACGCGGCCCTGCCGGACACCCTGATCCAGCAGGCTTTGGTCGCCGGCATGCGAAGTGCGGCGGAACAGCAGCGTGGCAATACCGAGGCGGCACGGCGCGACCCGCACCATGCCGAGCGCGCCCGTCTCGAGCTGCGCGTGGTCGAAGAAGAAACGGCGCGGATCCTTCGCGACGTCGAGCCGGGCCTGCGGGGGCTCTTCGCCGATTTCTACGCGCGCTCGCTCACCGCCGCCGAGCTGGAGGAAGGCACCGCTTTCTATGCGAGCCCCGCCGGCCGCCGCTTCGGCGAGGGCGCGCTCAACGTCGTGATCGACCCGGAATATGAGAAGTCGATGAAGGCGCTCGATCCGCTCTTCGCCGCGGTCATGACCGGCGTGGAGCGCCGCTACCTCGCTGCGACCGCCGGCCTCCCGCCCATTCCCGGCCTGCCCACCCCGCCCGCCGCCGCCGCGTCGGCGCCGCCGGCCGCGGTCGCGACGCCCGCCATCGCCTTGCCGCCGCGCCCCGGCGCGCCCGCGGATCCCGCGCGAATGGCCGCGGCGCGCCGTGCGCTCGACGCGCTCTGGCCCTCCGAGCTGTTCCGCCGCGAATTGAACCTGCTGCCCGCGATCGAAACGCTGATCGCGATCCGCGCCGGCGACTTCGGCGTGCCGATCCCGCCGGGCATCGGCGTCAATCCGAACGCCACCCTGGCCGAGATCGGCAGCGGCTTCGACCCGCACCTGCGCCAGCGCCTGCCGGTGCTGACTCGTTTCGCCGGCTCCGAAATGGCGCGCCTGACGACCGCGATGGAGCCGGGCTGGAAGCTGCTCACCGCCGATGCCTATGCGCGCGAATTCACCGTCGCGGAGCTCGACGAGGTCACCCGCTTCTTCTCGAGCGCGGCCGGCCGGCGCTTCGCGGTGGAAAGCTACAGGATGTTCGAGGATCCGCAGCTCATCCGCGGCATCGTCATGATGCTGCCGCGCGTCGCGATGCAGTTTCCCGCGATGAACCAGCGCGTGGCCCAGGCGACCGCGCACCTTCCCCCGGTGCCCGCGGAGCCCGCCCCCGCGCCGCCGGGCAGCGAAAGGCGCCGCAACCGTCCCCGCAACTGAACGGCCGTTCAGCATCGGCTCAGGCTAAGCCCTTCTAAAGTCCGGCAACCGACTCGCGCGCCCCGGCGTTTTTTGCCGGACGTCCTGGGGCGCGTGCGCCGCACATGCAGATGAGGAGGCTTGTATGCGTTCGATCCTGGCCGGCGTTGCCGCCGCCTTCGCTCTCGCGGGTCCCGCGGGCGCGCAGCGGGTCTTCACGCCCGGAGCGGAAGAGGACCTCGTCCGTGCCATCCCGCCCGCCGCCGAGGTGGAGGCTGTGGCCGAGACGATGGACCGGGTGCTAGGCGCCGTTCTCGACATGCCGGTCGGGCCGCTCGTCGACGTCATCGATGCCGCCGATCCGGAGGGCCGCCGCGACCGCCGCCGCTACCCGCGCGACGAAACGGTGCGCGACATGGCGAGCCGCGACGATCCTCATTTCGAGGAGCGCCTGCGCGACTCGCTTCAACGGAGCAGCGCCGACATGGGGCGCGCCATGGAGCAGATCGCCATCGCAGCGCCCGCGCTTCGCCGCGCGCTCGGCGAGGTGGAGCGCAGCGTCGAGCGCTCGATCGAGGAGTCGCGCGCGCGCATCGACCAGGGCCGCGACCGCCGCGATCGCCGCTGAGCCCATTGAAAAGAGGGTGGCGTAAAAAGCTGATCGTTTAAGCCCCGCTGGCGGTGGACCTTCGCCGCCAGCGCGTTAAGAGCGCACCTCATGTGGCAGCTCTACCAATTCCCGCTCTGCCCCTTTTCGCGCAAGGTGCGGCTCATGCTCGGCGAGAAGGGCGTGCCGCACGAACTCGTGCGCGAAACGCCGTGGCTGCGCCGCGACGAATTCGTCGACATGAACCCCGCCGGCCAGACGCCCGTCCTCGTCGAGGACCAGAAGGGGACGGTGCTGATCGACAGCGGCGCCATCTGCGAATATTTCGAGGAAACCATCCAGAAATCGCCGATGATCCCGGGGACGGCGGTCAACCGCGCGGAAGTGCGGCGGCTGGTCGCCTGGCTCGACGACAGCCTGTACCGCGAAGTGGTCGGCCCGATGATGGAGGAGCGGATGAAGAAGCGCCTCGTCTCGCGAGATCCGCCCGACACCCGCGTCCTTCGCGAGGCGATGAAGACTGCCAACGCCTATCTCGACTATCTCGATTATCTGCTCGATCACCGCCGCTGGCTCGCCGGCCCGGTCCTGAGCCTCGCCGATCTCGCCGCCGCGGCGCACCTCTCGGTCGCCGATTATCTCGGCGGCCTCGACTGGCGCGGCCACAAGCAGACGACCGACTGGTATGCGGTGATGAAATCCCGCCCCAGCTTCCGCCCACTGCTCGGCGAGCGGATGGAGGTGATCGCGCCCCCCGCCCATTACGACAAGGTCGACTTCTTCTAGGGCGCTTCGCCGCGCCCCGGCGCGGTGAGGGTGTAGGCCGTGAGGGTGAGCCGCCCCGTGCGCTCCTCGGCGGCCGGCGCGAAGGCGTTGCCCCTGGGGAGGCCCGCCGCGCACAGATCGACCCGGGCGCCGCGCCCCACCGACTCGCCGCGGGTGCAGCGGATGACCGCCCCGGCGGGCGTCACCGCAAACCGCGCCTCGGTCCTGAACGTCACCCGCCCCTGCGGCGTTGTTGCCGGAGCCGCGACGCGCCCGGCCGCTTCGAGCGAGAGGAGGAAGGTCATGCGCCCGGCAGCATCGGCGGGGGCGCCGTGCAGGGCGAGGAAGGCGCTGTTGCCGATGTTGCGGCACGCATCGTCGATCCAATGCGCATCTGGGGTCCCATGCGCCGTGACGGTGCAGGCGCCCACCTCGCGGTTGCGTTTGAAGGCGACGTTCACTTCCACCGTGAAGGGGGCGAAGCTGAGCGGCGCCGGTGCGGCTTCCGGAGGCGGCGCCGGCGCCTGCGCCTGCAGGGCGGCGGCTGCGATCAAGGCGAGGAGGCTCATCGAAGTCCTTTCGGGAAGGCCGCAACGGCCTCAATAATGGATCGCCCGCCCGTAGGCGTCGAGCACGCTCTCGTGCATCATTTCCGACAAAGTGGGGTGCGGGAAGATCGTGTGCATGAGATCTTCCTCGGTGGTCTCGAGCTGGCGGGCGATGGCATAGCCCTGGATCAGCTCCGTCACCTCCGCCCCCACCATGTGCGCGCCGAGCAATTCGCCCGTCCTGGCGTCGAACACCGTCTTGACGAAGCCCTCCGCTTCGCCGAGCGCGATCGCCTTGCCGTTGCCGATGAACGGGAATTTGCCGACTTTGACCTCGTGGCCGAGCTCCTTCGCCTTCGCTTCCGTATAGCCGACCGACGCGACCTGGGGCCGCGAATAGGTGCAGCCGGGAATGTTGCCGGTCTCCATCGGGTGCACGCCCTTTACGCCCGCCAAGGCTTCGACGCAGACCACGCCTTCGTGGCTGGCCTTGTGGGCGAGCCAGGGCGGGCCGGTCACGTCGCCGATCGCGTAGACGCCCGCGACGTTGGTCCGCCCGTAGCCGTCGGTGACGATATGCCCCCGCTCCGTCTTCACGCCCAGCGCTTCCAGGCCGATATTCTCCGTATTCGGCACGATCCCGATCGCGACGATGGCATGGGAGAATTCCTCCACCGCGCCCCCCTTCAGCGTCGCCCGCACCCCGTTGGGTCCAGCTTCAAGCTGGTCGACGCCGGAGGACAGGTGGATCTTCATCCCCTGCTTCGTCAGCGCCTTGTGGACGAAGGCGGAGATGTCCGGATCCTCGACGGGAAGGATGCGGTCGAGCATTTCGACGATGGTGACCTCGGCCCCCATGTCCGAATAGAAGCTCGCGAATTCGACGCCGATCGCGCCCGAACCGATGACCAGCAGCTTCGTCGGCATGACCTTGGGCACCATGGCGTGCCGGTAGGTCCAGATCCGCTCCCCGTCCGCCTTGGCGAAGGGGAGGTCGCGGGCGCGGGCGCCGGTCGCGACGATGATGTGCTTGGCCGAAAGCGTCTTGTCGCCGACCTGGAGCGTGCCCTTGCCCGCCAGCCGCCCTTCGCCCTCGACGACGGTCACCTTGTTCTTCTTCATCAACCCTTTGACGCCGCCGTTCAATTGCGCCGCCACCTTGCGCGAGCGGTCGACGATCTTGGCGAGGTCGAACGAGGTATTCTCCGCGCTCAGCCCATAAGCCGAAGCATGCGTCAGATAATGATTGATCTCGGAGGTGCGGAGCAGCGCCTTGGTCGGAATGCACCCCCAATTGAGGCAGATGCCGCCCAATTTCTCGCGCTCGACGATCGCGGTCTTCAGCCCAAGCTGGCTCGCCCGGATCGCCGCGACATAGCCGCCGGGCCCGGAGCCGAGAACGATGAGGTCGTAAGTATCAGCCATTCGGTTCGCTCCGGTAAGGCCCCTCTCCCCTTGTGGGAGAGGGGTTGGGGAGAGGGGTGCGGCCGTTGCGGCTCGATGCCGCGGCGGACGCTTCGAGCGCCGACAGGACCGTAGTCAGCACGCCCTCTTCATTGTTGAAGATATCGTTGTTCCAGAACCGAAGAATTTGAAAACCCTGCCCGCGAAGCCATGCGTCGCGGTGTCCGTCCTCTTCTTCGCAATGGCGGCCGCCGTCCACCTCAACGATCAGCCTTGCCCGGTGACAAACGAAGTCCGGCGTGTACCGCCCGATCCTGACCTGCCGCCGAAACTTCCACCCATCGAGCCGCTTCGCCCGCACGATCTGCCAAAGTCGATGCTCGGCGGGCGTGGGGTTGCTGCGCATGTGCTTGGCTTTGCCAAGCGCGCTCGCCTGCTCCGCAGCCGAGCGCCCCCCTCTCCCCAACCCCTCCCCCACCAAGGGGGAGGGGCTAAGCGCCGTATCGCTGCTCGCCTCAGCCAATTGCGGTGCTCCTCTGTAGCCCCTCTCCCCTTGTGGGAGAGGGGTTGGGGAGAGGGGTGCGTCCGCTGCGGCGGTCCACCCTGAGCGCCTGCTTTGCAGGCAGTCGAAGGGCCGCGGCGGACGCTTTAAGCGTATCGGTCAGCGTCCAAGTCACCACCTCACCCACGCGCCAGCGCTTCCTCGCGCTCGAGCCAGCCGAAGACCAATATCGTGAAGGCGCCGAGCGCGGCGGCGGGGAGGTGGAGGGCGGCGCTCTTCGCCAGCGCCAGCGAAATGATCAGGCCTGCGCC
>DASQND010000037.1:0-21458 GCA_035645215.1 Allosphingosinicella sp. | reverse complement strand
GCGGCAGCAGTCAGCAAGAACTTCTTCATCACGGCCTCCAGAACATCGTTCCCGGCGCCGGTGATCGGCTGCCGGTATTAAGCCCCACTGCTCCACGCCGTGCGTGCCAGATGGGGTTCAAACGAGGCAGAGACGGTTTTTCTCCCAATCTCGATCAAGTCGATGCGTCCACGTCGTAAGTGATGCCGGAGTGCTGAAGAAGGACGGATCTCGCCGACGTCTCCGCCGCTGTGCAACGTCAACGATCCGTTTACACGGCGCAGCCGGGCGCCGCCTGCGCAGGGGCCGGCGTTACGCCCGCGTAATTGCAGCGGCCGAGGCCTATTCGCGGAAGGCGGTGTCGCGCAGGCGCGTGACCGGGGAGAGCAGGTAGCTCAGGATCGAGCGCTTGTCGCCGAGCAGGTTGACCTCCGCCTGCATGCCCGGCCCGATCTGGAGCGGCCGGCCCGCGGCGTTGCGAAGCGCGTTCGAATTGGTGCGGATGCGCACGATATAGAAGCTTTCGCCGGTCTGCTCGTTCTGCACCGCGTCGGGCGAGATCGAGACCACCTTGCCTTCGAGATTGCCGTAGACCGAGGGATCGTAGGCCGTGATGTTGACTCGCGCGTCCTGCTCCATCCGGACGGAGCCGATGTCCTGCGGGAGCACCATCGCCTCGATGACGAGGCTGTCTTCGGACGCGACGATCTCGACGAGCGGCGCGCCCGGCGCGACAGTGCCGCCGACGGTGGTGACGAGCACCCGGTTGACCCGGCCGCGCACCGGCGAGCGGACCACGGTGCGGTCCACGCGTTCCGACAAGGCCGGCATGGTCCGGCGGCGGGCGGCGAATTCGGCCTGCGCGCTGGCAAGCTCGGTCGCGGCGCGCGAGCGCCAGTCCTGCCGCTGCTGGGACAGGGTCGCCTGCGCTTCCGTGATGGCGGCCTGCGCGCGCGAAATGGAGGCGGCGGCGGCGGCGGCTTCGCTGGCGGCGACGGCGGCGGCGCTTTCGGCCTGGGTCAGCGACATGCGCGGCTCGATGCCGCGCTCGACGAGCGGGCGCAGGATCGAGACTTCCTGGCGGCGCGCATCGCGGGCGGTCACGCGCGCCTGATAGGCGGCCTCGGCCTCGGTCACGGCGCGCTGCGCCTGGAGGACGCGGGCCTGCGCGGCCTGGGTGAGCTGCGAAAGCTCCGCCATGCGCGATGCGTGAAGCGAGCGTTCGATGGCGATCTGCTCGCCCGCCGACGCGTCGGTCGCCGCTGGATAGACCGGCGAGCGGCCGGCGACTTCGGCTTCGAGCCGGGCGATCTTGGCGGTGAGGGCGGTGATCGAAGCCTGGCCGCTGCCGAGCTCCGATGAGGTCATGGTCGGGTCCATGCGGACGAGCTCGGTATCCTCGTTCACGATCTGCCCGGGCTGGACGAGGATCGCCTCGATCACGCCGCCTTCGAGGTTCGAGACCACCTGGAGCTGCGAGCTGGCGATGACGCGGCCCTGCGCGCGCACCGATTTGTCGAGCTCGGTCAGCGCCGCCCAGGCGATGAAGATGACGAAGAACAGGACCACGCCCCAGAGGAGCAGGTTCGACATCGCCTTCGGCCGCAGCCGTGCGGCGAAATCCTCGAGGCTTCCTTCGGGTTTGTTCATGCCGCCTGCGGCCTCGTGATCTGCTTCAGGACCTGGTCGCGCGGACCGTCCAGCGCGACCTTGCCCTTGTCGATCAGCATGATCCGGTCGACGAGCTGGAGCAAGGGCGGCCGGTGCGTGATGAGGACGAAGGTGCGGCCCTTCAGCTCCTGCTGGAGCCGCTGGATGAGCGCCGTCTCGGTCTGCGTGTCCATCGCCGAGGAAGGCTCGTCGAAGACCAGGATCTGCGGGCTGCTCGCGAGCGCGCGGGCGATGGCGATCGACTGGCGCTGCCCGCCCGAAAGCCCTTCGCCGCGGTCGGCGAGCCTGAGGTCGTAGCCGTTGGCGATGGCGCCCATGAACTGGTGCGTGCCGGAAAGCTCGGCGGCGCGGATCATGTCCTCGTCGCCCAGACCTTCGCGCCCGAGGATGATGTTGTCGCGGACCGAGCCTGTCAGCAGCACGCTTTCCTGCAGCGCCGCGCCGACGTTGCGGCGGATGCTTTCCACCGAAAGCTGGCGGATGTCCGTCCCGTCGATCATGACGAGGCCTTCTTCCGGCTCGTAGAGGCTGAGGATCAGCCGCGCGATGGTCGACTTGCCCGATCCGACCCGGCCGAGCAGCGCGACATGCTCGCCCGGCGCGATCGTGAAGGTGACGTTGTCGAGCGCCTTTTCGGGCGCGCCCGGATAGCGGAAGCTGACGCCCCGGAACTCGATCTTGCCTGCGGGCTTCGAAAGGTGAAGCGGCTCGCCGGCGGGACCTTCGGGCGGCAGCTCCATCAGCTCGTTCAATTGCCGGTAGGCGGTCCGCGTCGAGGTGATCCGCGTCAGGAGCTGCGAAATCTGCGCCAGCGGCGCGATCGCGCGCCCGGCAAGGATCGAGCAGGCGATGAGCCCGCCCATGGTGAGCTCGCGCTCGGCGATGAGGTGGACGCCGACGATGACGACGCCCGCATAGGAGATCTGCCCCGCCGTCGTCGCGGTGGTGATGCCGATGGTGCCGATGAGGCGCTGGCGAAGCGACACGTCGCTATGCTGCTCGACCGAGCGGTTCCAGCGCCCGGCGAGGAGCGGCCCGGCGCCGACCGCCTTCACCGTCTCGAGCCCGCCCACCGTTTCGACCAGCACCGATTGCTTGACCAGGCCTTCGCCCATCGACTTGCTGGTGAGGCGCTGGAGCGTCGGCTGGGTGATGAGCGCCGTCAAGACCACGAGCGGGACCATCAGGGCCGGGACGAGCACCACGATGCCGCCGACCATCCAGACCACGGCGAGGGTGACGAAGATGAAGGGCACGTCGACGAGCGCCGTCATCGTCGCCGACGCGAAGAAGTCCCGTAGCGCTTCCAGCTCGCGCATGATTCCGGTCAGCGAGCCCGTCGAGCCCTTCTTCAAGTTCAGCCGGATCGCGAGCAGGCGCCCGAACAGGGTCTCGCCCACTTCCCGGTCGATCTGCGCGCCGGCGATGTCGACGAAGTAGGCGCGCAGGAGGCGCAGCACGAAATCGAAGACGATGATGATCGCGAGGCCGATCGACAGCGCGAGCAGCGAGGACATGGCGTTGTTCGGGACGACGCGGTCGTAGACCGTCATCGTGAACATGGCCGAAAGCAGCCCGAAGACGTTGATCAAAGCCGCGGCGACGGCGACCTTGGCGTAGATGCCCTTGTTCTTGAGCATCGGCTGGAACAGCCATTGCGCGAAGCGGCGCTTCTCCGCCGGGATCGGATTGTCGGGGCTCGCGGGGGCGTTGGTGATCATGTCTCGGGCGTTCCGTCGATCGCGAGGGCTTCGAGCAGCCGGCCGGTGCGCGACAGGAGGACGTAGCGCGCTGCGTCGAGCTCCGAGATCGCCTCGATATAGGCGGCGGCGGCCTGGAAATAGGTGTCTTCGGCCGCGACCACGTCGAACAGCGAGCCGCGCGCGACCCGGAAGCGCTCGACGATGACGTCGCGCGAGCGCCGGGCGGCGGTGTAGCTCGCCTCGAGCGCCGTCAGTTGCTCTTCGAGCGCGCGCACGTCCGACCAGGCGATGGCGGCGTCGCGCGCCGCTTCCTCGCGGACGCGGTCGGCGCGGGCGATCGTGGCCTCGGCGCGGGCGGAAAGCTGGTTGGCGCGGGCGTCGACTCCGCCGAACAGGCGCTGGCGGATCGCGACCCGGCCGCGAATGTCGTAGTCGCGCTCCGTTTCGAACACGCCGTAGCGGCCGGCATCGACGCCGACGGTGACTTGCGGGAGCCGGTCGGAACGCGCCGCGCGGGCCTCCTGGCGGGCCGATTCGGCGAGCCGCTCGGCTGCCTGCACGGCCGGCGAGCGGGCGCTCATCGAGGCCGCGGCTTCCCGCGACGAGACTTCGCCGACGGCCGGCGCCGGCGCGCGGCCGACGCCTTCGGGCGCCGGCGTCCCCGCAAGCTCGCCGAAGCGCGCTTCGGCATTGGCGAGCTGGCGGCGGAACCGGGCGAGGCGCGTTTCGGCCGACGCGATATAGCTTTCGACCCGCGCGACGTCGCCCGGAGCGGACACGCCGGAGCGGACGCGCTCCTCCACGGAGGCGCGAAGCTCGCGCTGGCTTTCGGCGAAGGTGTCGGTGAGCACCGTCAGCGCCCGGTAGGCGAAGATGTCGTACCAGGCGGCGATGGCGGCGAGCGCGACCCGGTCGCTGGTCGCCTCGGCTTCGAGCGCCGCGGCCCGGAGGCGTGCGCCGGCGGCGGCCACGCGGCGGTCTCCCGCGCCGAAATCGTACAGGATCTGGTTGACCGAGAGCAGGGCGTCCGTGCGCTGGTTGGGCCGCGAGCGCTCGATGATGTTCTGCGGGTCGTTCGAGAATTCGCGGGCGATCACGCGGTAGGACGTCACCGACGCATCGGCCGACGGACGCTGCCGCTCGCGCGTTTCCGCGAGGACGGCGCGCGCTTCGTCGGTCACCGCCTCCTGCTCGAGCCGGGCCGGGTGGCGCTCGACGGTCGCCGCGATGATCTCGCGGAATTCCTCGAAGCGGGCGCGGCTGGCGCCGAGCTGGAGGATCGGATCGTTCGCCGCATCCACGCGCAGAGGATCGCGGCTCGGCTGGGCGAGGTTGCCTTGCTGCGGCGGACCTTGGACAGTTTGTGCCGCGGATTGCGCGGACACGGCTTCGCCCGCGCTCAAAGCGAGCGCGATCGAATACGTCAGAACGGTCCGGAGCCTCCCCACGGCGCACGGCCTAACGCGGGCGGAGGCGCAAAGCCAGACTCGAATCGCCCCGCCAACCCCGCCGGCGCACATTTCGTCGCTAAATCAGCCCGTTGGCCCCGCCCAGCGCCTCTTGCGCCAGGGCAAGCGCCCGCGGATCGTCGACATCGAGCCACCAGCGCGCGCCGATGTCGTGCACCCGCGCCTCGCTTTGGTCGGCGAGAACCTGCACGCCTTCGGACAGGCTCCCGGCCCCGCCATGCGCCACCGCATGCTGGATCGCCTCGATCAAAGCCGGCCCGGCCCGGAACAGCCCGGTGTCGATGCAATTATAGTCTTCCAGCGTCTTTCCGAGCCGCACGATCCGCCCCTCCTCGTCCGCCGCCACCTTGGTCGCGTCGTCGAGGTCGATCAGCGGATTGTCCGTCCGATAGTCCACCCCGAGGGTCAGCGCCGCCTTGGCGTCCGCCGCGATCAGCCCGGCGAGCATCTCGGGATCGAAGAGATGGTCGGACATGAGGAGCAGGAACCGCCGCTCCAGCTTCGGCGCGGCGGCGAGGACGGAAAGCCCGTTCGGCCGCTCCCATTCCTCGTTCCTGACCGTCTCGATCTCCAGCCCCTCGCGCGCGGCGAGTTCGGCGGCAAACGCTTCGATGGGCTCCGGCGAATAGCCGGTGACGATCACGAACCGGCTCGCCCCGCCCGCCCGCGCGCGCCGGACGATATGCTCGATAAGCGGCCGCCCGGCGACCTGCGCGAGCGGCTTCGAGGCCGCCCTGGACCTCAGCCGGCTGCCGAGCCCGGCCGCGATGATGAGACATTGCATGCGGGAAAGGCGGCTAGCGCTCCCGCGCCTTCACGGCAAGGCGCCGCGCATGTTGCAAGCCGCCCCCCGTCCGGTGCAAAAGCGAAAGCACGGAAAAAGGGGGACGAATTGGCGAGTCACGCGGGCAATGGCGGCAGCGCATCGGGGGGATCGGGGAGCAAGCGCCCCCTTCCCCCGGCCAAGCCGCGCGAGCTCGAGGACCTTTTGAACCGCCGCCTCTTCCACCCCGTCTCCCGCCGCCTCGCCCTTCTCCTCTCCTCCACCCCCGTCACGCCGAACATGGTCTCGGTGACCGGCGCCATGCTGGTGATCGCGGCCGGCGCGCTTTATTCCTTCGCCGGCGGCGCGGCCTGGGTGGTCCCGCTCGCCTTTTGCCTCCACCTCCTCTGGCACGTCGTGGACGGCGCGGACGGCGACCTCGCCCGCCTGACGGGCCGCGCCTCGCCCGTCGGCGAGATGGTCGACGGAATGTGCGATTATCTGAGCCACGCGCTCATCTACCTGTTCCTCGCCATCCACCTTTCCGAATGGATCGGCTGGTGGGCCTACGCGCTCGGCTGGGCGGCGGGCCTGTCGCGTGTCGCCCAGTCGAGCCACAGCGAAAGCCAGCGCCGCATCTATCTCTGGCGCGCCTACGGCGTCCCCTGGATCAAGCAGGGCCGCGCCGCCGGCGACGCCCTCTTCCAGCACGAGACACTCCTTTCCCGCCTCAGCGGCGCCTATGTCTGGCTCGCCGACCGCCTCAGCCCCGCCTCCCCCGCCCTCGACCGCGCCGCCGAGGACGCCGCCCGCGATCCAGAGACGCGCGCCCGCTTCACCCGCCTCTCCCGCCGCACCTTCAGGACGCCCCTCCACCTCCAGGCCTATCTCGGCTCCAACCCCCGCACCCTCCTCCTTGCGCTGAGCATGGCGCTCGGCTCCCCCCTGTGGTTCTTCCTGACGGAGGTGACGCTTATGAACCTCCTCCTCTTCGCCTCCATCCGCCGCCAGCACGCCGCGAACCGCGCGCTCGAGGCCAGACTGGCGGGCTGAAAGGCGACGGGGAGGCGCCCCCCCAAACCCGTTCGTCCCGAGCAGGGATCGAGCAGGCGAAGCCTGTCGAGAGCCCGGGTCGAGGGACCTGCACAGAGCCCGAGCCCAATCCCCTCGACACGCCGTCTCGACAAGCTCGACGGCTGCTCGGGACGAACGGAGGAGGGAGCCTCGGTCCCCATCGTCACAAAAGCGTCACGCACGTGTCGCTTGGCCGTCACCCGATCTTCTTATTTCTTTGCGCGGCGCCTCGCGCGGAATGGAGATGAGACGATGATCCTGGCCCCCCTCCTTCTCGCCGCGGCGCAGCCCGCCGCCGTCGCGCAACCTCCCGCGCCCGCGCCCGCCCCGCAGCCGGAGCGCGACAACGGCACGGTCTTCCGCGGCGCGCCCAAGTTCGAATTCGGCGACTTCTCCATCAAGCCGCGCGGCCGCATCAACTACGATTTCGGCCACGTCTCGCGTCCCGACGGCGTGACCGCCCCAGGCCTGGGCTCCGGCGACGAACTCCGCCGCCTCCGCGTCGGCGTCGAAGGCGATCTCCCCGGCGATTTCGGCTATGTCTTCGAACTGGACCTCGCCGGAGAGACGGCCGAGATCGTCGACGCCAACCTGACCTGGACCCCCGCCAAAGGCGCGACCGTCACGCTCGGCCAGCACAACAATTTCCAGTCGCTGGAAGAGCTGACCAGCTCCCGCTTCACCACCTTCATCGAGCGCGCCGCCTTCACCGACGCCTTCGATTTCGAACGCCGCGTCGGCCTTTCGGCCACCTACGGCGCCGGCCCGCTCCTCCTCCAGGGCGGCCTCTTCCTCGCCAACATCCACGATCTCGACGAGGACGGAAACGACAGCAAAAGCGGCGACGTGCGCGTCGTCTACGCACCGAAACGGGGCGAGACCCAGCTCCATTTCGGCGCCTCAGCCCATTACCGCTCCCGCCAGGGCCTGTTCGATAACGGCGCCACCACCCGCTACCGCCAGCGCCCCCTCGTCCACTTCACCGACACCCGCTTCATCGGCACGCCTTCGCTTCGCGTGGATGACGAAACGAGCTTCGGCCTCGAAGCCGCGATGATCCGCGGCCCCTTCCACGCCGTCGCCGAAACCCACTGGCTGCGCGCCGACACGCCGGCGGGCGGGCGCACCTTCTCCGGCGCCTACGTCGAAGGGGGCGTCTACCTCACCGGCGAAACCCGCGGCTACCGCAAGGGCCGCTTCGACCGCACCGCCGTCCGCCGCCCCGTCCTCGGCGGCGACAATGCGGGCTTCGGCGCGGTGCAACTGAACCTGCGCTACGACCGCCTGGACTTGAACTCCGGCCCGATCGCCGGCGGCACCCAGAACGGCTACCAGGCCTCCCTCATCTGGATCCCCCAGGACTACATCCGCTTCATGCTGAACGCCGCGCATCTGCGGTATGACGACGCGAGGATCCCGGCGGCCGGCGGCGACAGGAGCTACGGGGTGAATGTGGTGGCGGCGAGGGCGCAGATCGACTTCTAAGGAAGGAAGGAGGCGCAAGAGCTCCCCTCCGTCATTGCGAGGAGCGAAGCGACGAAGCAATCCAGACGGCCTCGGGGCCCGGCACCGCCGCCCACTGGATTGCTTCGCTCCGCTCGCAATGACGTCGGGGCTTTACCCCTCCACATCCAGCGAATAACCCGCCGCCCGCACCGTCCGGATCAAATCCGGCCGATCCCCCTCGTTCAGCGCCTTTCGCAAGCGCCTTATATGCACGTCCACCGTCCGAAGCTCGATGTCGCTGTCGTGCGGCCACACCGAATCGAGCAATTTCTCCCGCGAGAACACCCGCCCCGGATGCTGCAGGAAATGCACCAGCAGCCGGTATTCCGTCGGCCCGAGCGCCACCGCCGCGCCGCCGCGCCGCACCTTGTGGCTCACCGTGTCGAGCTCCAGATCCGCATAGTTCAAGGTCTGCGACGCCAGCGCCGGCCGCACCCGCCGCAGCACCGCCCCCACCCGCGCCACCAGCTCGCGCGGGCTGAACGGCTTGGTCACATAATCGTCGGCGCCGGTCTCGAGCCCGCGGATCCGGTCCGCCTCCTCGCCGCGCGCGGTCAGCATTATGATCGGCACGTTCGCCGTCCCCGGCCGCCGCCGCAAACGCCGGCACACCTCGATCCCCGAAACGCCCTCGATCATCCAGTCGAGAATGACGATGTCGGGCGGGCTTTCCTCGGCCAGCAGAAGCGCCTCGTCGCCGTCGGAGGTCGACACCACGTCGAACTCCTCACGCTCGAAATTCCAGGTGAGGAGCTCGCGAAGCGACGCATCGTCCTCGACGAGGAGGAGCTTCGGGCGGCTCATTCGGGGTCCGCGGGATTGTGCCCGCGCGGGCGTTCGGTGAGCCGGTCTCCGGTCGCGGCATAATAGACCATCTCGGCGATGTTGGTCGCATGGTCCCCGATCCGCTCGAGGTTCTTGGCGACGAACAGGAGGTGCGCGCTTTCCGTGATGTTCTTCGGGCTCTCCATCATGAAGGTGAGGAGGGCCCGGAAGATCGAATTGTAGAAATCGTCCAGCGCCTTGTCGCGGACGCACACTTCATGCGCTTTCTCGGCGTCCCGCGCGATAAAGGCGTCGAGCGCATTGTGGACCATCTCGGCCGCGATCCGCGCCATTTCGGGGAGCAGCGAAATGGGCTCGATCCGCCCCGAATCCGCGAAGAGCTGGACGCGCTTGGCGTTGTTCTTGGCATAATCGCCGATCCGCTCGACCAGCCCCGAAATCTTGAGCGCGGCGACCGCTTCCCGCAGGTCGTCCGCCATCGGCGCCCGGAGCGCGATCAGCCGCACCACCGCCGCTTCCGCCTGCGCTTCCAGAACGTCGAGCCTCGCATCCGCTTCGACCACCGCGCGCGCGCCGTCATAGTCCCGCTGCATGAGGCAGCGCATCGACTCGCGGATCGCTTCCTCGGCCAGGCCCCCCATCTCGCTGATGAGGGCGCGCAGCTCGTCCATGTCCTCGTCGAAGGCCTTGAGAGTATGTCCGCCAGATTCCTTTTGACCCGTTTCCATCGCTCTCTCCTCAGCCGTACCGGCCGGTAATGTAATCCTTGGTGCGCGGCACCTTCGGGTTGGTGAAGATGTCGGACGTGTCGCCATATTCGACCAGTTCGCCGAGGTGGAAGAACGCCGTCTTCTGCGACACGCGCGCCGCCTGCTGCATGTTGTGCGTCACGATCACGATCGCGTAGCGGCCGCGAAGCTCGTGGATCAGCTCCTCGATCTTCGCCGTGGCAATGGGGTCGAGCGCGGAGGCCGGCTCGTCCATCAGGATCACTTCCGGGTCGACCGCGATGTCGCGGGCGATGCAGAGGCGCTGCTGCTGCCCGCCCGAAAGCGCCGTCCCGCTTTCCTTCAGCCGGTCCTTCACTTCCTCCCAAAGCCCCGCGCGCTTCAGCGACTTTTCGACGATCGCGTCGAGGTCCGTCTTCCCCGCCGCCAGCCCATGGATTCGCGGCCCGTAGGCGACGTTCTCGTAGATGGATTTCGGAAACGGGTTCGGCTTCTGGAACACCATGCCGACGCGGGCGCGAAGCTGCACCACGTCCATGCCGCTCGAATAGATGTTCTCGCCGTCGAGCGCGATCTCGCCCTCGACGCGGGCGCCGGAGATGGTGTCGTTCATCCGGTTGAAGGCGCGCAGGAAGGTCGATTTGCCGCAGCCCGACGGGCCGATGAAGGCGGTGACATGCTCCTTCGAAACGTCGATCGAGACGTCCTTCACGGCCTGCTTCGCGCCGTAGAAGACGTTGACGTTCCGCGCGGTCATCTTGGGATCGGTTGGAGCGTTCATTACCAGCGTCTTTCGAACTTGTTGCGGAGATAGATTGCGAGGCCGTTCATCGCGAGGAGGAAGGCGAGGAGGACGATGATCGCCGCCGACGTCTTCTCGACGAACCCGCGGCTGACCTCGTCCGACCAGAGGAAGATCTGCACCGGCAGCACCGTCGCCGGATCGGTGATCCCGCCCGGCGGCGACGCGATGAAGGCGCGCATGCCGATCATCAGCAAAGGCGCCGTCTCGCCCAATGCCCGCGCCATGCCGATGATCGTGCCGGTAAGGATACCGGGCAGAGCCAGCGGCAGCACATGGTGAAACACCACCTGCACCCGCGATGCCCCGACGCCCAAAGCCGCATCGCGGATCGAGGGCGGCACGGCCTTCACCGCATTGCGCCCCGCGATCACGATCACCGGCATGGTCATCAGCGCCAGCGTGATCCCGCCGACCAAAGGCGCCGAACGCGGCAGGTGCATGAAGTTCAGGAACACGGCGAGCCCGAGCAGCCCGAAGATGATCGACGGCACCGCCGCGAGGTTGTTGATCGAAACCTCGATCACGTCCGTCCACCGGTTCCGCGGCGCATATTCCTCGAGATAGACGGCGGTCAGAACGCCGACCGGAAAGGCGATGACGAGCGTGACGCCCACCGTCAGCAGCGATCCCTTGAACGCCCCCCAGATGCCGGCCATCGCCGGATCGGTCGCATCCGAGCCGGTGAGGAACGTGCCGGTCAGCCCCGGAATGCCCTTGATCCCGATGGTGATCAGCAGGAACGCCAGGAAGCTGGCCGACAGCAGCACGGCAAAGGCGCCCATCAACCGAAACCGCCGCTCCGCCGCATAGCGCTTGCGAATGCGCCGCTGCATCGCCGCGCCCGCCCAGTCGGTTCCGGATGCGCTGGAAGGTGCGCCCTCAGTCATAAGCTTCCCGGTATTTCTTCACCACGCGCAGCGCGATGATGTTGAGCGCCAGCGTGACCAGGAACAGCACCAGCCCGAGCGCGAACGCCGCCAGCGTCTTCGGGCTGTCGAACTCCTGGTCCCCCGTGAGCAGCATGACGATCTGGGTGGTGACGGTCGTCACGCTCTCGAACGGATTGGCCGTCAGATTCGCCGCGAGGCCCGCCGCCATGACCACGATCATCGTCTCGCCGATCGCCCGGCTCACTGCCAGCAGCACGCCCCCGACCACGCCCGGAAGCGCCGCGGGGACCAGCACCTTCCGGATCGTCTCCGACGTCGTCGCCCCCATGGCGAGCGACCCGTCCCGCATCGCCTGCGGCACCGCGGCGATCGAATCGTCCGCCATCGAGGAAACGAACGGGATGATCATGATCCCCATGACGAGCCCCGCCGCCAGCGCCGATTCCGAAGACGCCGACAGCCCGAGGCTGAGCCCTAGGTCGCGCACCACCGGCGCCACCGTCAGCGCGGCGAAATATCCGTAGACCACCGTCGGCACGCCCGCGAGGATCTCGAGGATCGGCTTCATCCACCGCCTCGTCGTCGGGTGCGCATATTGCGTCAGGTAAATCGCCGAAAGCAGCCCCAGCGGAATGGCGACGATCATGGCGATGATCGCGCCGATGAACACCGTCCCCCAGAAGAGCGGGATCGCCCCGAACGCGCCCGAGGACCCCGCCTGGTCCGCCCTTATCGCCATTTGCGGGCTCCAGTTCGTCCCGAACAGGAACTCCACCGGCGACACGCGCGAGAAGAACCTGAGCGATTCGAACAGGAGCGACAGCACAATGCCGAGCGTCGTCAAAATCGCGATCATGCTGGCGAGCAGCAGCACCGCCATCACCAGCCGCTCGACCCTGGTGCGCGCCCGGAAGTGCGGCGACACCCGCGTATAGGCCCAGCCCCCGCCCGCGAACGCGATCAAGGCCGCGACTGCGATCCCGATCAGCGAATAGAATTGAAAGGCCGAAGCATAGACCGGCGCCAGCGCCCGCGACTGCGGATTGAACACCGCCGTGAGCTGCCCGCGCGCCAGCCCCCGCGCTTCGGCGAGGATCGCATTCCTCTGCATGTCGAAGCTCGGCAGCGACGCCGCTTCCGGGCTCGCCATCACGCTCTGGTGGACGAACCCCGCCGAAAGATTGCCCCACACGGCGAGGAACAGCAGCGCCGGAAGCACCGCCCACAAGGCCACGTACCAGCCGTGATAATTGGGGAGCGAATGCACCCGAACCGGTCCGCCGGCGAACGCCCTCGCCCGCGCACGCGCCGAAGCCCAGGCGATGCCGCCCAGGCCCAGGATCAGCAGCAATGTCAGCCAGAGAGGCACGTGGGGCTCAGTCCGTGATCAAAGCGGAAAAGCGGCGCCGGACCCGCCGCTCATGCGCGGGCCCGGCGCTTGGTTCAAGCTTACTGAAGGTCCGCCGCCGTCATCGGCCGCGGGTTCTGGATCGCCGCGGCGGCGCGCGCCTGGACGTCCGGTGCCGACGGGATCATCCCGGCCTGGCTGAGATAGCCGCCCGGCGCCCAGCCGCGCTGGAACTCGGCGAGGAACTCCCGCATCCCCGGAATGACGGAGAGATGCTCGCCCTTCACGTAGATGAAGAGCTGGCGCGCCCCCGGATAGGAGAGGTCGCTGATCGTCGCCGAAGTCGGCGTCACGCCGCCCATCGGCACGCCGCGCACCCGCTCGCCGTTCGCCTGCAGGAAGCTGTAACCGAGCACGCCCAGCCAGCCCTGATTCTCCGCCACGCGCTGGACGAGGAGATTGTCGTCCTCGCCGGCGTCGACCCATGCGCCGTCCTCGCGGATCTGGGTGCAGAGCGTCTTGTGGCGGTCCTTGTCCTGGTCCTTGAGCGCCTTCATCGCCGGGTCGGAGTCGCAGCCCTTCTCCATGATGAGCTCGGAGAACGAGTCGCGCGTGCCGGACGTCGGCGGCGGCCCGTAGACCCGGATCGCGACCGCCGGCAGCGCCGGATTGACGTCGCGCCAGGTCCGCGCCTGCTGCGGCCGGCCGAACGGATTGGCCGCGAGCGCCGCGTAGACGTCGCGCGCGGTGAGCTGGAAATTGGTCGGCCGCGCGACCGATTCGATCAGGGTCAGCCCGTCGATCCCGACCGGAACCTCGATCACCTGCGCGACGCCGTTGCGCGTGCAGGCCTCGAGCTCGCTCGGCTTGATGCGGCGCGATGCGTTGACGATGTCCGGCTTGTCGGCGCCGACGCCCGAGCAGAACTGGTTGATGCCGCTCCCGGTGCCGGTCGATTCGACGATCGGCGCGCCGTAATTGGCATTGGCGCGGCCGAAGCGCTCGGCGACCGCGCGCGCGAACGGGTAGACGGTCGACGATCCGACGATCCTGATCTGCGTGCGCCCGGCGCTGGCGCCGCCGCCCGAACCTTCGCCGCCGCATCCCGCCAGCGTCAGCCCCGCGATCGCCGCCGCCAAAAGCATCTTCTTCACGTCGCAAAACTCCTCGAAGCGCGCCCGCTTTTCCGGCGCCGCCACCGGGCTAGGCGGCTTCCGCGAGTCTCCTGTGACAGGTTCGTGACACTTTCGTGACATCGCCCGCCCGCCTCGGCCGGCGCCGTCGCGTTCCCGGTTGACGCCGCCCCCCCGGCTCCGGCTTTGCTCGCCCGCGACAGGAGCATATGACATGAAGCAGTTCAGCGCGGCCATCGCCGCCCTCGCCTTGAGCGCCGCACCCGCGGCCGCCGCCCCCCAGCCGATCGAACCCGCCCCGGAAACCGTCGAAGGCGCCGAGCTTCGCGGCCGCAGCGCCGTCTATTGGGTGCTCCCGGCGCTCATCGTGGTGGCGCTGCTCGTCGCGATCCTCGCCGGCGGCGGCGGCGACGACCAGCCCGCCAGCCCCTGAGTCGCTAAAAGGCTTTCCGCCCCGGCCTCAGGCGGCCGGGCAAAGGAGCAGCCGCGCGCCGTCCACGGAGGTTCCCGGCCCGAACGGCATCCAGTTGCTCGGATGGTCGCCCACGACGCTGCTCGAGATCACGTTGCGCGCCGCATCGAGCGCGACGAGCCGCTCGCGAACGGCGCGCCGGCTCGCGCAATCCATGCCGATGCGCGCATGGGCGTAGCGCGCGCCGGTGGTGCCGCGATTCTCGCCGACGATCCAGAATTCGTGCACGTTCGCGCCGATCCCGGGAACGTTCACGCGCACCACGCTGTCCGCCCGCAACCGCCAGATCCACCGCCCCGGCACGTCCTGGATCACCGGCCCCAGCTCCTGCGGCTGTGCCTCGGCCTGGATCTGGCCATGACCTGCCGATGCGGACACGGCCAGAGCCGCGGCGATAAGCGCCTTGTACATGATATCCCCCCGTCAAGCCGCGCAACGCGGCACGCCGCCGCCCTACCACGAAACGCCGCGTCCAAAGAAGGTCCAAAATGGACCTATCCTCGACTGCCCGGCCGCTGCCGCCCCGCGAAGCGCCCGATCGGGAACGAAGGCAGCCCGATCCGCTCCCGCGCCAATCCGCTCCGCTGAACATGGTCGGCAAGGCGGCGAAGGCGGTCGTGGCTCACACCTGCGGGCACTTCGAACCGGATCGCGCGCGGCGGCCGTCCGCGTTCGACCGCGACCACGTCCAGCCCGAAAGCGCGCGCGAAGAACAAGGTGCGCCACGCCCGCCGCGGATGGACGAAGAAGGTCCCGCCGAAGGGCGGCGCCTTGGCCGGGCGCGGATAGTCCCAGCGATCCGCGTAGAGGATCTTCTGGCGCCAGCCGTCGCTCCTGCGATAGCCGTATTTCGGCAGGAAGGGCTTCGGGCGGGCAGGCGCGGTCATCGGCTCTTTCATGCCCCAGCCGGGCCGGCCCGCCAATCCAAAGAAGCGCCTTCCCGAGCCTTGCGGCCCGGCCGGGCGGCCCGCATGGTCGCGCCGCCATGACCCTCCTCCCGGCCCTTGCCATCATCGCCTTCGCCGCAGCCTTCCACGCTTTTTGGGCGCTCGGCGGGCGGCTCGGCTTTTCCGTCTCGCTGCCGCAGCGGCAGACGGGGGAGCCGGTGATGGCGCACCGGCTCCCCTGGTGGCGCCCCGCCGCCGCGGCCGTCGCCCTCGGCCTCCTCCTCCTCGCTTTGCTGCTGCTCTGCCATGCCGGCCGCGTCGATCTGCCGCTGCCGCCCGGCGCGGTGCGCGCCGCCCTGCTCGCGGCCGGCGCCGCCTTCGTCACCCGCGCTCTCGTCCCGAACCGCTATGTCGGCTTCTTCAAGTCGATCCGCACCACGCGCTGGGCGAAATACGACACCCGCCTCTACAGCCCGCTCTTCCTGGCGCTGGGCCTCCTCCTCGTCCGCCACGCCGTCCTGCCGCCCGCCTGAGCGCCGCCCGCCGGCCCGCCCCGCCGCCGCCGAGCTGTGTTGCATGGGTGCCACAGTCCCGCTGCTAACTCAACGCCTGCGGTTGACAAGGTACGCCGCGGCTCCAAATATTGCGGAGACGACCACGCACTTCAAAAGGATATATCATGCGTAATCTTCTCACCGCCGCCGCCGTTGCGGCGCTTTCCCTCGCCGCGACGCCGGCCTTCGCCCAGGATGCCGCCCCGGCGTCGATCTTCTCGGGTCCCCGCCTCGGCGTCGTCGTCGGCAGCGGCGGCGAAGACATTGGCGACTTCGACGGCGCGACGATCGGCGTCGACGCCGGCTATGACTGGGATCTCGGCGGCGCCGTCTTCGGCGTCGGCGCGGAATACCAGACCGACCTCGGCGACGACATTTTCGACGTCAACGAGACCGCCCTTCTCGCCCGCATCGGCGCCAAGGCCGGTGACCGCGCGCTCGTTTACGCGAGCGGCGGCTACACCCACATCAGCAGCGGCGCGACGCCGTTCGGCGGCGTCGGCGCCGACGGCTACCGCATCGGCGGCGGCGTCGAGCTCGCTCTGGGCGACAACGGCACTTCGCTGAAGCTCGAGCAGCGCTACCTCGATTACGGCAACGGCGCCGACGTCTTCCAGACCGTCGCCGGCCTCAGCTTCCGCTTCTAAGCGGACGGCCCGGTACGAGGACGAGGGCGGGGAGCGATCCCCGCCCTTTTTCTTTGCCGGGCCGCAAGGATCATTCCTGCGGCTCCCCTCTTTTCTGCACCTTATTATTTATTCGCGCGGAGGCGCAGAGAGGCCGGAGAGAGGCCGAAGGTCATGCACGGCAGAGCGTCTCTGCGTCTCTGCGTCTCTGCGTCTCTGCGTCTCTGCGCGAATATAGGAGCGGCCTTCGGCCGGAGGCGCATTCCGCGGCGCACCACCCCTCAGGCGGCGAGCCTCAGGAAGGGCACGGGGCGGGTCGGGCGGAGCACGATCGGATGCTCGGCGTCGCCTTCGAACAGTTCGCCGTCGAGGATCACGCTCGAATGCTCGCCTTCGATCCTGATCTCGTCGCCGCGCTCGAGGTGGACGCCGGTCATCCGGTAGCGGCCGAGCCGCCCGCGGATCGCGGCGACCAGCGCGCGGATGAGCGCGAGCGGGCTGCGTTCGATGACGATGAGCTGCATCGCCCCGACGCGCCCGCCCTCCGAGCCCGGCATGTGGGTGTCGAGCAGCAGCCGCTGGAGCGTCGTCACCATGAGGAGCGCGAACTTGCCCTGGAGCTCGCCGCGCTTCAGGATCGATATCTTCACATGCCGGGGCCTTGGCGGCAGGAACTTGGCGGTGACGCCCAGCACCATGGTGAGCAAAGTCGCGCCCAGCGTCAGGACATGCGCCAGCCAGTTGGGGATGCCGAGCGGATAGAGCTTGTGGCGGCAGTAGAGGATCGAGTCGGCAAGCCCCGCGCCGCCCAGGAACATGCCGAGCACCGGCTTCGCGCCCGGCATGCCGCCCGAAAGCTGGATGAGCTCGCGGCTGACGATGTGGGTCGCCATGTCGGAGCGCGCGATTTCGAGCACCCGCTCCAGCGCCTCGATGGGGTCGCCGTCGGCGCCGAGATCGTGGGCGATGAGGTTGGTCTTGCCGTTGGGGAGCACCGCGACCGGCGGCGGGCCGGCGCCCTGCTCGGGGTCGCCGAAATGGCCGCCGCTGTGAAGCTCGGTCAGCGCCGCCTGCACGGTCCCGTCGCCGCCGTTGATCACGATCACCTTGGGCTTGACCCGCGCGATCGTCTTCAGCGCCTGGCCGATCTGGTCGACATGCTCGACTTCGTAATGGAAGATGTCCTGGTGCTGCGCGCAGAAGGTGCGGATGCGCGGCAGGAGCGAGCGGTTGCCCGTGGAGCGCGGGTTGGAAAGAAGCGCGACGCGGGCCATCAGCGCGCCCCCGCCGCCGAGCGAGCCGCGCACTGGGCGGGCGCCGCTGCCGCCTTGCCGAAGTTGAAGAACGTCACGCGCGTACTCCCGAAAAGCCCCTCCCCCGCCGCGCCCGAACGGCGCGGAAGGGTCCGCTAACGGATCCCACCTGTCCGGGATATGAAGTAACCTTGCGGCCAAAACGTGGCAGCGGCGCGGCGGGCTCCCTCACAAGCGCCTGATCGACGGCTGGGCGTGCTTCTTGCCGAGCATCAGCTCGGTCATCGCCCAGACCATCGCGTCCGCCCGGTCCGGACTCGTCCCCGGCCCTTCATAGCCCCCCGCCGCGAGCAGCCCGGCAAGCTCGTCCTCCAGCTTGGGAAACGTGCCCAGAAGCTTCGCCTTGCCGCTCTCGAACAGGCTCGACACCGGCTCCGCCCGCGCCGCCTTTCCGTTCGCGGCGTGGACCAAAGTCAGCGGCAGGTTCGCCTCCGCCGCCCGCAGCACGCTTTCCACCATCGCCCCGCCCTGGTTCTTCTCGGCCACGACCCGGTCCGCGCCCCAGGCCCCCGCCGCCGCCGCCACCGCCTTCGCCCAGCCTTCCGGCGAACGCCCGCCCGCCGAGCAGTCGGCGAGCACATAGCCCACCTCGTCCGCGCCGAGCCCGCACACCACGATCCCGCACACGCCCCCCGCCGACGCCGGCGGATCCACCCCGACGACGATCCGCCGGAAGAAATCCCGTTCGTCCGGAGCAGGCGTCGAGCGTAGCCGAGACGCGATGTCGAGGGACCGCGCCCGCTCCAGCACCTCCCGCCTGAACAATGCCCCTTCCAGGTCCTCGATCAGCTCGCCCTCGAGCTCCTGCCGCCCGCGGCGCGTGCCCGCATAGGCCCGCGCGAGCTCGGCCACCGCCGCCGCCGCGAGCGCCGCATTGTCCCACGTCCGCCCCCGCGTCTCGACCACCCCCTCCAGCCCCCGCACCCGCCTCAGCAAGGCGACCGGCCGCGGCGTGGTCGTCACCACGATCCGCGGCCGCGGCCCCACCCTCAGGCCCATGACGAGATTGTCCCACGCCTCCTCCTGCCGCCCCCATTTCGCAAGCTCGTCGCACCAGGCGAAGTGATGCTCGGGCCCGCGCAGCGCCTCCGGCCGCTCGGCCGAATAGGCATGGGCCTCGGCCCCGCAGGGAAAGCGCAAGGTTCTGGCCCCCGCAGACCAGCGCGGCTTCTCCCCGGTCCCGGCGACCGCGATCAGCCCGCTCGGCCCCTTCACCATCACCCGCTCGACTTCGCCCAGATTGCCGCCGACCAGCGCGATCCGCGCGCCCGGGCAGGCCCGCACCCGCTCCATAACCCATTCCGCCCCGGCCCGCGTCTTGCCGAAGCCGCGCCCGGCCCTCAGCAGCCACACCCGCCAGTCGCCCTCCGGCTCGATCTGCCCGGGATGCGCCTTCAGCCGCCATTCCTCGGCCAGAGCGCGCACCGCCGGCGGCGCCATTTCGCGAAGCAGGCGCCCCCGCGCCTCCGCCTCCATGCGCATCAGCGCGCGGAGCAGGACGAGCCAGCGCCTAGGAAGCCGCATCGCCCTCGCCTCCCCCGCCCGAAGCGTCCGCCGCATCCGCATCCGCCGCCCCCGTCCCGATCGCGCCGAACTTGATCAGGTTCCGCTCGAGTTCGTCCAGCGCGGCGTCGATCGTCCATTTGGTGAGCGGCGGCCCCCCGATCTTGCCGCCGCCGCCGCCGCCGCTCCCCGCCGCGCCCATCCGGCTCCCCCAGACCTTGAGGAACGTCATGGTGCGCTCGAACTCCGCCCCCGCTTCCGGCACGACGGGATCGCCCGGCACCACCTGGATCGCCGCCATGGCCGCGAGCCGCTGCCGCCCCGCTTCTTCCGAAAGCCGTTCCACCCCGATCCGCGCCGCCTCGCCCCAAGCCGCCGCGAACGCGGGGTCGGTCCGCCGGTGCTCGTAGGCGGTGGAATGACAGACCCCCGCCGCCTCCGCCGATCCGACCGCGTCGAGCGTCGCCGAAAAGTGCGTCAGGAACAGGTTCTTCCTCGCCGAGTCGAACAGGTGCCGCCGACCCCTGCGCACCCGCCACCCCGACCCGTCCCCGCCCCGCCGGAACACGAGCCGGGGCACGTCCCCCGCCTTCAGCGCAGCCACCACCGCCGCATCGAACGCCGCCGATCGCTTGCGCGCCCCATAGATGGTGCTGGCGCAAAACCCGCCCGCCTCCCCCGCCGCGGCGGCAAAGCTCGCCCCGCCCCGAAGCGCGATCACCGCCCGCGCCATCGCCTCGGGCCCGAAGAGCTTGCGCTTGCCTTTCGCCTTCCCCGTCGTCTTCCCCTCGCCCGCCTCCCCGCCAGCCAAAGCCGCCGCCACGGCCGCCATCGCCCTCTCCACCGCCCCCTCGTCCACCCGCTCTCTCCCCGACCGCCGACCCAAAGAAAAAGCCGCCCGGCAAAACCGGACGGCCTGAACTGAAAAAATACCCCTCTCCCGTTCAGGGAGAGGGAATGAAGACCGTCCGGGGGACGGTCTCATCCCACCGCGAAGCGGTGGGAGGGTGAGGGCAAGGATCTAAGAGCCCCACCGAGCACCCCGCTCGCCAAACACACAAAAGCCGGCACCTCCGAAGAGCCACCGGCCGAATCGCTACACCTCCGCGAGCCTGACCCAAAAGTGCCACATCAGCGTCACGCTGTCAAGCTTTTAGTACCGTTCCGGATAAAAGGTTAGACGCACGCCACAATGTTTTCGGGCGTCCAGCACGAACGTGCAAGCACCTCGAGACCGCGACGCCCCCGACCCACGTACACTTACTTCTTCTTGTCCGGTCGCTGGCTGAGCGCGGACCCGGCGGCGGACTTGGAATCCTTGCCCGTGCTGCCGCTCTTCAGAACCTTGGACGCCGCCATGCCGGCCTTCTTGCCGGTCTGCTCCTTGTTCGCCACGGCATGATCTCCTCGATGAACCCCGCCGCCTGAAGAACGCCTGCGTTCCACTGATGCTCCGGCGACATGCCGCTCGAGCACCTCGCCGAGCCGCGTCTGCCACCCGCTCCCGCTTTCCTTGAAGTGCCGCAGGACGGCGGGCGCCAGCCGCAGCGTCACCTGCTGCTTCGCCTCCTCGCCGGCGGGCGGCCGCCCGCGCCTGGTGAGCGTCCCCGCCGCCGGCCGCACCACCTCGCCGCCGACGGCGATCTGCGCGCGTGCCCAGACATCGTCCGCCCATTCGGGCGGCTCGTCCGGATCAACCCAGCTGCCCTTCGTATTTCTTCCTTTCCCGTTCATTGCATTTTCTCATCGAGATGATGTGCCGCGCCGCGCCTCGGGCCGTCCACACCAGCGTAACGAGCCGTCCGTTCAGCAGACCGAACGTCTGCCATCGGGTCTCGCCATAATCCTGCCGGTCGTCCTCGATCTCGATCGTGGTACCGGCGAAGACGTGCACCGCGTCTTCGAAATCCAGCTGCCGCTCGTCGAGCGTCAGCCGCCGCTTCTCGGCGTCGTACGTGATCTCCATGGGCTGAAACCCCTTGGCAGCAAGTTGCGGACATTATCCATGGTAGGGCTCCATGTGGCTGCGTGTTACCTGGGGCCGGATCGCTCCGGCGTGATTTATGTAACTACATAAACCTACGGTGTCAACGTGTGAACCGCCTCGTCGCACCCCCTCCTGCAGCAACCGGACTTTACGTGCCCATCCGCAGAAGTCGAGCCTCTTCGATCTCGTGCTGCTTTCGCTTAACGGCGCCGCTCTTTCTGTCTCTCTTAGAAGGCGGAGTCGGGATGCCGAAGTGATCGG
>DASQND010000036.1:0-8700 GCA_035645215.1 Allosphingosinicella sp. | reverse complement strand
CCAGTCACCGTCATTGCGAGCGAACCGCGGCAATCCAGCGGACGGCGGAGACCCGCACAGGCGCCCGCTGGATTGCTTCGTCGCTACGCTCCTCGCAATGACGGTCCTGAGTTTACCTGAGCCCCGCCGCCCCCTACCTTCCCCTCATGTCCTCACCCGAAATCGAAGCCCTGACCCAGGCGCTGGCGCGTCTTCCCGGCCTCGGCCCGCGCTCGGCGCGCCGCGCGGTCCTTCACCTGATGAAGCGCCGCGAAACCGCGCTCGCGCCGCTGCTCCGCGCCCTCGAAAAGGTGAACCAGAACCTGTCCACCTGCTCGAACTGCGGCAATGTCGACACGCACGACCCCTGCTCGATCTGCGCCGATCCACGCCGCGACCCGCGCCTCCTGTGCGTCGTCGAGGAAGTCTCCGATCTCTGGGCGCTGGACCGCTCGCGCCTCTTCCCCGGCGCCTTCCACGTGCTGGGCGGCCGCCTTTCCGCCCTCGAAGGCGTCCGCCCCGAGGACCTTTCGATCGACCGCCTCGTCGCCCGAGTCTCCGCCGGCGGCATCGACGAGATCGTCCTCGCCATGAACGCGACCCTCGAGGGCCAGACCACCGCCCACTACCTCGCCGAACGCCTCGAACGCTTCCCCGTCCGCCTCACCCAGCTCGCCCACGGCCTGCCGGTCGGCGGCGAACTCGACTATCTCGACGAGGGGACGCTCGCCCAGGCGCTGCGGGCAAGGCGGCCGGTGGGGTAGGGTCCTTCGAGACGGGCCTTCGCCGGGGCTCAGTCCCTCCTCAGGATGAGCGGATTTGGTCTGGGGACGCTTTATCCCGCTCATCCTGAGGAGGGACCGAGGAGCGCGAAGCGCGTCGCGAGGGCCCGTCTCGAAGGACGGAATCCTTGATTTAACACCTCAAAATCCCTAATTCCTCTCCATGGCCATCCTCCCCATCGTCGAGGTCCCGGACCCCCGCCTTCGCCAGATCTCCACCCCCGTGGAGACCGTGACGGACGAGACGCGCGCGCTCATCCGCGACATGTTCGAAACGATGTACGCCGCCCCCGGCATCGGCCTCGCCGCCATCCAGGTCGGCGTGCCGAAGCGCATCCTCGTCATCGATCTCCAGGATCCGGAGGAAGAGGGCGGCGAGCCGGTCAGGAACCCGCTCGTCTTCATCAACCCGGAAATCCTCGGAAATTCAGACCGCCAAGTCCCCTACAGCGAGGGCTGCCTTTCGATCCCGGACCAATATGCCGAGGTCGACCGCCCCGACCGCGTCCGCGTCCGCTGGCTCGACGAACAGGGCGCGCCGCACGAGGAGGAGATCGAAGGCCTCCTCGCGGTCGTCATCCAGCACGAGATGGACCATTTGAACGGCATCCTGTTCATCGACCATCTGAGCCGTCTCAAGCGCGACATGGTGCTGAAGAAGCTCCTCAAGCAGCGCAAGGAACTCGGCAAGCGCGCCGCCTAAGCGTGACTTTCGTGCAAGACCGTCATCCCGGCGAAGGCCGGGATCTCAGGGGGTGAAGGGTGCAGGCGTTCCTGCAAGGCACCCTGCACAACCGTCGCCGCTTTTCACCCCCTGAGGTCCCGGCCTTCGCCGGGACGACGTGCGGGGCACCCGCTTTTCCACAACAAAATCAGCGGCCCGCTTGAGCGGCGCTCCATCCTCCTCTAGGTTCGCCTTCCGTTCCGATAAGGGGAAGAGGCGCATGGACGCCGCAGCACTCATCGTCGCCGTCGTGCTCGCCATCCTGGGCGTCGCCGTCGGCTGGTATCTCGGCAGCCGCCAGGCCGCCGCCTTCCGCAAGGAGCGCGACGAGCGGCTCGAGGATTTCCGCCGCGCGATCACCGATCTCGCCGGCGCCGAGGAGCGCGCGAAGCAGGTTCCGCTTCTCCAGCATCAGCTCGACGCGATCCGGAGCGACTGCAACGACGCGCGCAGCGAATGCGCCCGCCTCTCGGCCTCGGCCGAAGAGCGCGAGCGCGCCTTCGCCGAGCGCATCGCCGAGCTGCAGCAGGCCCGCGAGGCGCTGTCCGCCCAGTTCAGCGAGATCGGCGGCAAGCTGCTCGGCGAAGCGCAGAAGCAGTTCCTGGAACGCGCCGAAGCCCGCTTCCGCCAGTCGGAGGAAACCGCCGGCATCGGCCTCAAAGCCCTTCTCCAGCCCGTCACCGATCGCCTGACCCGCTACGAAGAGGGCGTCGCCAAGGTCGAAGCGGAGCGGCGCGACGCGTTCGGCAACCTCGTCGGCCTCATCGAATCGATGCGCGTCGGCCAGGAGAAAGTCAGCAGCGAGGCCGCCAAGCTCGTCAATTCGCTGCGCAACGCGCCCAAGTCGCGCGGCCGCTGGGGCGAGCAGCAATTGAAGAACGTGCTGGAAACCTGCGGCCTCACCGAGAATTGCGACTTCCAGACGGAAGTCAGCGTCGAAGGTGAGGACGGCCGCCTCCGGCCCGACGTCGTCATCCGCATCCCCGGCGGGCGCACGCTGATCATCGACGCCAAGGTGTCACTGAACGCCTATCAGGACGCGTTCGGCGCGGTGGACGAGGCCGAGCGGCACATCGGCCTCGCCGCCCATGCCGCCGCGATGCGCGCCCACGTCAACGCGCTCGGCAACAAGGCCTATCAGACTCAGTTCGGGAACAGCCCGGACTATGTCGTCATGTTCGTGCCGGGCGAGCATTTCCTCTCCGCCGCCCTCGAGCACGACCCGACGCTTTGGGACTTCGCATTCGACAAGAAGGTGCTGCTCGCGACGCCGACCAACCTCATCGCCATCGCGCGCTCGGTCGCCTCGGTCTGGCAGCAGGAGGCTCTGGCCCGCAACGCGCGCGACATCGCCGTCCTCGGCAAGGAGCTTTACGACCGCCTCGCCAAGGTCGGCGAGGATCTGCGCAAGGTCGGCACCGGGCTGAACAGCGCCGTCACCAACTTCAACACCTTCACCAACTCGTTCAACAGCCGCCTCGTCTCCACCGGACGCAAGTTCAAGGAGCTCAATATCGAGACCGGCGCCCGGGAGCTGGAGGACGTCCCCGCCGTGGAAGCGCTCGCGGGCGCCGGCGAGATCCCGCGCGGCGCCCTGGCCGATCTCAGCGGCGACGAACCGGAGCCGCTCGCCGCCGAATGATGCCAGGCCCTTCCTAATAGGTTTCGCCGTGCCAGCCTGCCGCGACTCGGCTCCTTCTCATCGCCCGCCTCCCACCAAGCTTTCCGCCGAAGACGGAATGCGCGCTGCAAACAGCGCGCGATCGCGTCCAGTTCGTCCACTTTGCCGCGCAAACGCCCGCGCATCGCGTGCAACTCGTCCACTTTGCGTGCGCGACGGAGCGGCTCAGCGCCGCCACTGGTTGATGATCTCGTAGGCCGTGACCGCTGTCGCCACCGCGGCGTTCAGGCTGTCGGCCCTGCCCATCATCGGGATTTTGACGAGGTGGTCGCACTCCGCCTCGTACGCTTCCGGCAGCCCCTGCGCTTCGTTGCCGACGAGGATGAAGGTGGGCTTCGCATAGCGCACCTCCTGATAGTCGCGGGTCCGGGGCGAAAGGCTGGTGCCGACCAGCTCGCCCGCGCCCGAGCGGAGCCACGGCACGAACGCCTCCCACCGCGCCACCGCGATTCGCTGCGTAAAGAGCGCGCCCATCGAGGCGCGGACCGCTTCCACCGAGAAGGGATCGACGCAGTCGTCGATGAGGACCAGCCCGCCCGCGCCGACCGCGTCCCCGGTCCTCAAAATCGTGCCGAGATTGCCTGGATCGCGCAGCGCCTGGGCGACGATCCAGAGCGGCGCCGCGCTCCGGTCGACGCGCTCCAGCGACGTGTCGAACTGCTCGAACACGCCGAGCACGGTCTGCGGATTGTCCTTGCCCGACAGCTTGTGGAGAATGTCGGCATTGGTCTCGATCACCTCGCCGCCCGCTTCTTCCACCGCCCGGGTCAGCGCCGCGAGCAGGGGATGCGCTGTCCCCGACCCGTAGAAGAGGATTCGAGGCAGCCGCCCCGCCTCGCGCGCCTCGGTGAGGATGCGGAGCCCTTCGGCGATGAACAGCCCTTCCTGGCGCCGGTGCTTCTTGTCGCGAAGGGAGCGGACCTGCTTCACCAGCGGATTGGAAAAGGCGGTGATCTCACGCGGCATGAACGCTCCTCAGGGGAATGAAACTCCCACCGCCGTCATTGCGAGGAGCGAAGCGACGAAGCAATCCAGGCTGCGTCGGAGCCCCGCACAGGCGCTCACTGGATTGCTTCGCTTCGCTCGCAATGACGGTGAGGCGGCCGGCACCGCCGCGCGTCATTCCTCGCCGAAGCGGTCTTCGACCAGGCGGACGAGCTCGGCCATGGCGGCGTCCGCGCCGTCGCCGTCGGTGTGGATGGTGATGCTGTCGCCGTAGGCCGCGCCCAGCATCATCAGGCCCATGATCGACGTGCCGCAGACCCGGTTGCCGTCCTTCTCGACCTCGACGTCCGCCGTCTGCTGGGCCGCGAGAGTCACGAACTTCGCGCTGGCCCGCGCATGAAGGCCGCGCTTGTTGCGCATCTCGATGGTCGTGCTCGGCATCAGGCCGCGGCCTCGCCCAGGATTTCGGACGCGACCGAAATGTACTTGCGCCCGGCTTCGCGCGCCGCGGCGACGGCGGCTTTCACGTCCATCTTCTCCCGCGCGCCACCCAGCCGGATCAGCATCGGCAGGTTCACGCCGGCGATCACCTCGATCTTTTCCGTTTTCATCAGCGAAATGGCGAGGTTGGACGGCGTTCCCCCGAACAGGTCGGTCAGGATGATGACGCCGCTTCCGTCGTCCACCGCGGCGATCGCGCCGGCAATGTCGTTGCGCCGCGCTTCCATGTCGTCGTCGGGCCCGATGCAGATCGCCTCGACCTGCGCCTGGCGCCCCACCACATGCTCCATCGCGACGACGAACTCGGACGCGAGCCGGCCATGCGTCACCAACACCAAACCGATCATCTATTCACCTAAGTCCCTCACTGCCCCCGCAGCGCCCTCGATCAGGTCGCGGGGCGGCGAGGCGAGGTCGCGATGTTCGAGCGTGGGCGAAAAGCCGGCGCCGCGCAACCTGGCCGCGACTCGTTCCGCGACGTGGACCGAGCGATGTCGTCCTCCGGTACAACCGAATGCGACGGTAACATAGGCCTTTCCTTCGGCCTCGTAGCGGGGAAGGAGGGTGAGGAGCAGGTCCTCGATCCGCTCCAGCGCTGGCGCATAGGCTTCGTCGGTCGCGACATGGGCCGCGACGCGCGGGTCCGTGCCGGTGAGCTCGCGAAGCCCCGGCTGCCAGTGCGGGTTCTTGAGGAACCGCATGTCGAAGACGAGGTCCGCGTTCCTCGGCAAGCCCCGCGCGAAGCCGAAGGACATGACGGTGAGCGTCGGCGCCTTGACCCGTCCGTGCGCGAAGCGCGTCCGGATCTGCTGCTGGAGCTGGTTGGTATCCGTGTCGGTGGTGTCGACGACATGGTCGGCCCAGCGCCTGAGCGGCTCCATCAGCTCGCGCTCGGCGGCGATGCCGTCGGTCGCGGGACGGTCCGGTGCCATCGGGTGCCGCCGCCTGGTCTCGGAATAACGGCGCAGGAGCTCGGTGCCCGCGCAGTCGAGATACAAAGTCTCGACCGGGTAATCGTGCTCCTTCTCCAGCCGCTTGATGTGGCGCACGACGCGGTCGGCGTCGAACCCGCGGGTCCGGCTGTCGACACCGACCGCCAGCGGCCGCCCGCCGCCGCCGCCGTTCCGCCTTGAAGGCGGCGCCGAAAGCAGGCTGTCGAGAAGGGCCAGCGGCAGATTGTCCACCACCTCCCAGCCGATATCCTCCAGCGTCTTCAAGACCGTCGATTTCCCCGCGCCCGAAAGCCCGGAGACGAGAAGGACGCGTAAGGGAGTGGCGCTGCGCTTCACGCTTGGATCACTCGCATGGAAGGCCGAAAAGCCGAAGCGCCGTCTCTACCTTGATCGCCCCCGAACCCTCAAGCGCCTCCAGCCGGAGCGCCGGCACGCTTTCGTGGAGCAGCGTCACGGTCCGGGGTTCCGGCAGCCGCTCCGGTGGGGTGTCGAGGTCGATGAAGAGGCAGACCGGGGCCTCGGCGAGTGCTGCCATTTCGACGATGCCGACGCCGCGCATCTCGATCTGTCCTGCGATGTTCGGCGGAGCGGACGCGATTAGCCTCCCGTTCTCGGCTCGCAGGATCGTATAATCGTCGCTGACCAGACGCGCGCCTCGGTCGATCAGCCGCAGTGCGAGGTCCGACTTGCCTCGCCCAGACGCGCCCGCGATCAGCACGCCGCGCCCGCTGATCGCCACGCAGCTCGCATGCACCGTCTCGGTTTCGCTCACGACGGCGACGCCGCCGGAAAGCGCATCACGAACCGCGCGCCCGTCCGCCCGTCATGCCGGTCGCCGACTTCCACCCGCCCGCCATGCCCCGCCGCGATCGCGCGGGCGATGGCAAGGCCGAGCCCGCTGTGCCGGCCGAAATCCTCGGGCGGCCGGTCCGAATGGAAGCGGTTGAAGATCGCCTCGCGCGCTTCGGGAGGCACGCCCGGCCCTTCGTCCTCGACACTGACCAGCACTTCCGCGCCGGCATGCGCCGCGACGATCTCGACCAGCCCGCCTTCGGGCGAAAAGGACATCGCATTGTCGACGATGTTGTCGACGAGCCGCACCAGCCGCGAATCGTCGCCCATCACCACCGCCGTCCCGGTGCGCGGCCGCGCAAAGGCGAGCCGCACGCCGCGCGCGCTGCCGCGCTCCTCCCAGACGGCGAGGAGCTGCTCAGCCATGGCGCCGAGATCGACCGGCTCGAAGCGCGCGCGGGAAAGCTCGGCGTCGAGCCGCGAGGTTTCGGCGATCTCGACGATCAGGCGGTCGAGCCGGTGGACGTCGTCGCGCACCACTTCGAGGAGGCGGGTGCGAAGCGCCGGATCCTCGACTCGGTCGAGGCTGTCGGTCGCGGAGCGCAAGGAGGCGAGGGGGTTCTTGAGCTCGTGAGTGACGTCGGCGGCAAAGGCTTCGGTGGCGTCGATCCGGTCGCGAAGCGCCTGCGTCATGTCGTGAAGCGCCCGCGCCAGCCGCCCGATCTCGTCGCGGCGCGTCGGGAGCACGGGCACGTTCACCTCCCTGTCGCGCCCCAGCCGCACCCGGTGCGCGGCGTGGGCGAGGGTTCGTAGCGGCTGCGCGATCGTCCTCGCGAGAAACAGCGACAGCAGCACCGACAAGGTGATGGCGGTGAGCAGCACCAGCCCAAGCGTCATCCGCTCGTCGCGAACGATGCTGCGGATGTCGCGCGCGTTGAGCGTCAGGAGCAGCACTTCGCCCTCGGCCCCCGTCACCGCCGCAGCCGCCGAGACGAACGGCGTCCCTTCCGGCGCCCGCCGCAGCCGCGTCGCGGTTCCGCCGCGTGCCAGCACCGCCTCCGCCTCCGGCCAGGCGGCCCGGCGGTCGGGGGAGGGCTCGGCGACCACCGGCGGCTGGCGCGCGCCGACGATCGCGTCGAAGACATTGTCGAGGAGCAGGGCGAAATCCCGGTTCCAGCCTTCGCCTGCCCGGTCCTTGAGGTCGTAGGTGGGTGCCGCGCCGTTCCAGCTGTCCCCGATCTTCCGCCCCTCGCCGTCGTAGAGCCTGACCCGCATCCGCGAATCCCGCCCGACCCGCGCGAGCAGGGCGCCGCGCCGGTCGCGCGGGACGGCGGCCAGCATGTGGGCGATCATCGTCGCCTCGCTCGCCATCTGCTCGACCCGCGCCTGGGTCAGGCGGCTCCGGAAGCTGTCGAGATAGAAGAGGCTCCCGGCCAGGAGAGCCAGCGCGAAGATGTTGACGGCGAGGATGCGGTGACGAAGCGCTAGGCGCCCCGTCCAGCGCAGGTGGAGCGCCGTCTCCTCATTCTTCTGCAAAGCGGTAGCCTATGCCGTACAGCGTCTCGATCGCGGAGAAGTCGTCGTCCGCTTCGCGGAACTTGCGCCGCATCCGCTTGATGTGGCTGTCGATCGTGCGGTCGTCGACATAGATGTCGTCCTGATAGGCGACGTCCATCAGCTGGTTGCGCGATTTGACGACGCCGGGCCGCTGCGCGAGCGCCTCCAGGATCATGAACTCGGTGACAGTAAGGGTCACGTCCTTGCCCGCCCAAGCGACGCGGTGCCGCGCCGGGTCCATGGCGAGCCGTCCGCGCTCGATCATCGGCTGCGGCGCGTCCTCCTCCACCTCCTCGCCGGGCGGCGTGGCCCGCATCTCGGTGCGGCGGAGCACCGCCTTGATTCGCGCGATGAGCAACCGCTGGGAGAAAGGTTTCGCGATATAATCGTCGGCGCCCATGGCGAGGCCGAGCGCTTCGTCCAACTCGTCGTCCTTGGACGTGAGGAAGATGACCGGCGTCGCGCGCTTTTCGCGCAGCCGCCGGAGCAGCTCCATGCCGTCCATGCGCGGCATCTTGATGTCCAGGATCGCGAGGTCCGGCGGCTGCTGCGAGAGCCCGTCCAGCGCCGAGACGCCGTCCGTGAAGGTCTGGACGCGGTACCCTTCCGATTCGAGCGTCATCGAGACGGACGTCAAAATGTTGCGGTCGTCATCCACGAGGGCGATGGTCGGCATGACTCAACTCTCCTGTGCTCCGAACGCCGCCGCAAGGGCCGCGGGAGCATCGCTTATTGCCGCTTTTCCAACGAAATACGAGCACAATGTGGCGCAAGTCGCCCGGACGG
>DASQND010000035.1:0-18611 GCA_035645215.1 Allosphingosinicella sp. | reverse complement strand
GGCTGGCAGTTCGCGATGGACACCTATTTCCCGACGGCCAATGAGCCTTCGACCAGGATCGAGGACGGCCGCCAGGTCCCCGTTGCGCAGAAGAGCGGCCAGCCGACCGGCAGCCCCGGCGCCGCGCCAGTCGCCGGCGCCGCCGCCGGTGCGGCTGCCCAGCCCGCGCAGCCCGCCGCTTCCCCGCGCCTCGCCATCCAGACGGACAACCTTCGCGGATCGATCAACCTTCGCGGCGCGCGGATCGACGACCTCCTTCTCACCAGCCACAGCGCCACCATCGCCGAGAACAGCGCGCCCGTGCGGCTGTTCGCGCCGCAAGGCTCCACCCACGCTTATTACGGAAGCTTCGGCTGGACCGGCGATCCCGCCTCCCTTCCCGGCCCGGACACCGTCTGGCGCGCGAGCGGCCAGCGCCTCACCCCGTCCACGCCGGTGACGCTCAGCTGGGACAATGGCCGCGGCCAGCTCTTCGAGATCGTCCTGTCCGTCGACGACGGCTACATGTTCACCGCCGAGCAGCGCGTCACCAACCGCTCCGCAGGCGCCTTCGCCGCGCGCCCCTACGCCCTGGTCAACCGCTCCGGCCCCTCGCCCGATCCCGACAGCTGGACCATGCATGTCGGTCCCGTCGGCGTGTTCAACGGCGCCGCCGACTATGGCAACAATTGGGACGTGGTCGATGAAGCCACGCGCACCTTCAACACGCGCGGCGGCTGGCTCGGCTTTTCCGACAAATATTGGCTCGCCGCCGTGATCCCGAACCAGGGCGCGAGCGTCGAAGCCGCGTTCCGCAAGGACGGGAGCGGCTACCAGGCCGATTATCAGGGCCAGCCCGCCGTCATCCAGCCCGGCCAGGGCCACCGCAATGTGACCCACCTCTTCGCGGGCGCCAAGGAAGTGCAGCTCCTCGACCGCTATTCGGCCGAGCTCGGCACGCCGCTCGAGCGGGCGATCGACTGGGGCTGGTTCCGCTGGTTCATGATCCCCATTTTCTCGCTCCTGAACTGGCTGTTCGACTCGATCGGCAATTTCGGCGTAGCGATCATCTGCCTGACCTTGATCGTGCGCGGCCTGCTCTTCCCGATCGCGCAGCGCCAGTTCGCGTCCATGGCGTCGATGCGGGCGCTCCAGCCCAAGATCAAGACGCTCCAGGAGCGCTATGCCGACGACAAGCAGCGCATGCAGCAGGAGATGCTGAAGCTCTACAAGGAGGAAAAGGTGAATCCGGCCGCGGGCTGCCTTCCCATCCTGCTCCAGATCCCGATCTTCTACGCGCTCTACAAGGTGCTGCTCCTCGCCGTCGAAATGCGGCACGAGCCGTTCGCGCTCTGGATCCGCGACCTTTCCGCGCCCGATCCGCTCACCCCGGTCAATTTGTTCGGCTTCCTCGATTTCACGCCGCCGGGCTTCCTCGCCATCGGCGTGCTGCCGATCCTGCTCGGCATCACCATGTGGCTCCAGTTCCGGCTCAACCCGGCGCCGATGGACCCGGTGCAGAAGCAGGTCTTCGCGTTCATGCCCTGGATCCTCATGTTCCTGATGGCGCCCTTCGCCGCGGGCCTGCAGCTCTACTGGACGGTCAACAACATCATCTCGATCGCCCAGCAGAAACTGCTCTACATGCGGCACCCCGCGCTGAGCGCGCCCCCTGCGACAGTGGAGGCGGTCGCCAACCCGCCGTCGCCGCCCTCCCCACCTGCTGGCGGCGGGCGCCGCAAGAACAAGGGCAAGGCGTGACCGACGAAGAACGCGCCGAGTCCGAAGCCCAGGACGAGACGGCCCGGAAGCTCTTTTCCGGGCCGATCGCCTTTCTGCTGTCCGCGCCGCAGCTCAAGTTCCTGCCCAACCCCACCGCGCCGGAGGTGGCGTTCGCCGGCCGCTCAAACGTCGGCAAATCGTCACTCCTCAACAAGCTCTGCAACCGCGCGGCGCTTGCCCGGACCTCGAACACGCCGGGACGCACGCAGGAGCTCAATTTCTTCGAAGTCGGCGAGCCGCTTCGCTTCCGCCTCGTCGACATGCCGGGCTACGGCTTCGCGAAAGCGCCCAAGGACGTCGTCAGGAAGTGGCGCTTCCTGATCAACGACTATCTGCGCGGCCGCGCCGTTTTGAAGCGCGCCCTCGTCCTGATCGACGCCCGCCACGGCGTGAAGGACATCGACCGCGAGATCATGAAGATGCTGGACGAAGCGGCGGTGAACTACCACCTCGTCCTGACCAAAGCCGACAAGATCAAGGCGACCGATCTCGACGAGGTCACCCGCGCCACCGAAGCCGAAGCGCGCACCCACAGCGCCGCCCATCCCGAAGTCATCGTCACGTCGAGCGAAACCGGCCTGGGCATCGATCGGTTGAGGCGTGCGGTGGTCGAAGCGGCGGCGCTCTAGATTTCGGACGGGACGGCAATGCTCAAGCTCATCATCGGCAACAAGGCCTATTCCTCCTGGTCGCTGCGCGGCTGGCTTGCGGTGAAGCAGTCCGGTCTTCCGTTCGAAGAGATCACCGTCCCGATGTTCGACGAGGATTGGGAGAAGCGGCGCGCCGGCGACGAGTTCGCGCCCTCGGGCGGCAAGGTCCCGGTCCTGTGGGACGACAAGGCGGTCATCTGGGACTCGCTCGCCATTATCGAATGGCTCGCCGACAAGACCGACAAGAACCGCTACTGGCCCGCCGACGAAGTCGCCAGGGGGATGGCGCGCTCGATGGCGTCGGAAATGCACTCCTCCTACGACAATCTCCGCCGCGAACTCCCGATGAACCTTCGGACGCGCTTCCCGACGCGGGACCTGGCCGACGGCGTGGCGGAAGAAGTGAAGCGCATCCTCGAACTCTGGGCGGAAGCCCGCGCCCGCCACGGCAGCGGCGGCCCTTATCTCTTCGGCACGTTCAGCGCCGCCGACATCATGTTCGCGCCCGTCGTCACCCGCTTCATCACCTATTCCGTCCCCATGCCCCGCTTCGCCGCCGCCTACATGCAGGCGATGCTCGACCATGCCTGGATGCAGGCATGGATCGAGGCGGCGCAGGAAGAGCCCTGGGTCATCGACAAATACGAGACGCAAACGGGGGCCTGAGACCCCACTGCGTCATTGCGAGCGAAGCGAAGCAATCCAGTCGGCCTCGACGCGGGTCTCACGCCTCCGCTGGATTGCTTCGTCGCGTCGCTCCTCGCGATGACGTCAATACGCACTCCCATCCTTGTGAGTGAACCGCCCGCTCGCCGCATCGAGATGCATGTCCACGTTCGGATAATGGCAGTCCGTCGCCGCCACCCGCCCGACCGCCACGAACACGCACGGCGCATCCGACCGGTTCACCAGATGATGCCCGTTCGCCATCCCCTTGGGAAACGCCGCCACGTCCCCGGCCCGCAGCGCAGTCTCGCCTTCGTCCGCCACCAGCACGGCCTCGCCCGCCAGCATCACCACCAGCTCGTCCTCGCCCTCGTGCCAGTGGCGCTGGCTCGATATCCCGCCGGGCTCCAGCGTCACGTGGCTGGCGCCGAAATCCTCCAGCCCCGCCGCCGGCGCGAGCCGCCGATAATGCCGCTTCGCCATCGCCTCGGCGTAAGGCGGCGGATAGCCGGTGCGGTTGGTGCTTTCGATCGCGTCCAGGTCGAGCTTCGGCATGGGTCACTCCATAGAGGAAGGCAAATGCCTCCCCACCCGTTCGGGCTGAGCCTGTCGAAGCCCTGCCCTTCTTCCGCCGCATGAAAGCAGGAAGGACAGCGCTTCGACAAGCTCAGCGCGAACGGAGTGGGTGGATATTCCGGGACAATCCACTAGGCCGCACGCCATGAGCGGTTCAATCGATCCCGTGGCGCTGGCGCAGCGCCTCATCGCGTGTCCCAGCATCACGCCGGCGCGCGGCGAAGTGTTCGACGTCCTCGAAGACTCGCTCGCCGGCATCGGCTTCGAAGTTCACCGCTTCGTCTCAGGCGAAGCGCCGGACGGCCCGGTCGAGAACCTCTTCGCAACGCGCGGCAGCGGCGCCCCCCACCTCGCCTTCGCGGGCCACCTCGACGTCGTCCCGCCGGGCGATGGCTGGACCGGCTCGGCGTTCGAGCCGGAAATCCGCGGCGGCCTCCTCTACGGCCGGGGCGCCGTCGACATGAAGGGCGGGATCGCCGCCTTCGTCGCCGCCTGCTCGCAAGTCGAACAGGGCGCAGGCACGGTCAGCCTCATCATCACCGGCGACGAGGAAGGCCCCGCCACCTACGGCACGCCCAGGCTCATGGAATGGATGGCGGCGCGCGGCATCCGCCCCGACATGATCGTGATCGGCGAGCCGACGTCGGACAGCCGCCTCGGCGACGTGGTCAAGATCGGCCGCCGCGGCTCGGTCAACATGTGGATCGACGTGCCGGGCACCCAGGGACACGTCGCCTATCCGCACCGCGCGGACAATCCGGTGCCGAAGCTCGCCCGAGTCCTCGCGGCGCTCGACGCCCTCCACCTCGACGACGGCTCCGAGGACTTCCAGCCTTCCAATCTCGAAGTCACAGCCGTCGACACCTCGAGCAAGGCGACCAACGTCATCCCCGGCCGCGCCCGAATCCAGCTCAACATCCGCTTCAACAACCTCCAGCGTGGGCCGGACCTCGTCGCCCTCGTCCGCCGCACCGCCGAGGAAGCCGCGCCCGGCTCCACGGTCGAAGCGAAAATCTCCGGCGAAGCCTTCTTGACCCCCGCAGGCCCGATCTACGAGATCGTCCGCGAAGCGATCCGCGCGGAAACCGGAATCGAGCCCAGCCTTTCCACCCACGGCGGCACCTCGGACGGCCGCTTCCTGATCGCCCTCTGCCCCGTCATCGACTTCGGCCTTCCCAACGCGACGATGCACAAACTGGATGAGGCCGCGGCGGTGGAGGATATTTACGGCCTGGCAAGGATCTACGCACGGGTTATCCGGAGCTGCCAGACACGTCGTCCCGGCGAAGGCCGGGACCTCAGGGGGTGAAGAACACAGGCGGTTGTGCGGCGCGCCCATTGCCGCTTGCGCCTTTCACCCGCTGAGATCCCGGCCTCCAGCCTCCGGCTGGAGTTTACCCTGAGCGCCTGCCTTGGCAGGCAGTCGAAGGGCCGGGATGACGTTATCGGTCACAGCTCCCGCTTCCGCCTGAGCACGATGTAGAGCGCGCCCTGCCCGCCGTGCCGCGGATGGGCGTTGCGTACCGCCGCGATGTTCCCGGCATGGCGCGATGCGGCGAGCCAGTCGCCCACCGCCGCGCGGATCGCGCCCCGCGCCACCGGGGGCCGGTCGTCCGAGGGCGGCTTGCCGGTGATCAGGAGGAGGAGGCGCGCGCCGTCCTCGATCGCGTGGCCGAGGCGGCGGTCGAGAAGATCGTAGGCGGCGCCCAGGCCGTGGCCGTGAAGGTCCACCGTCACGTCCGGCGAAGCGAGGCCGCGCAACAGGCGCCGGTCCCAGGTGCCGTCGAGCGTCGTCCCTGGCTCGACCTTCGGTTTCTTCGCAGGGACAGCCGGCGCAGGCGCCGCCACCCGCTTCGCCTTGGCGGGTGCAGGCGCTGGCGCAGCCTCGCCCCCGACCGCCTCCGCCGCGGCCGCCTTGGGCTCGAGCGGCCGCACCGTCGCGACCACCTTGGCCCAGAGCGCGCGCTCGTCAGGGCTGAGCTGGCGTCGCACCGGCCCGGTGCCGCTCGAGCGTGCCGCGCGGGAGGAGCAGCCAGGCGCGGCCGCGCGCCTGCATGCCCCCCGCGATCGTCGCCGCTTCCTCGCCCGGGCCCCAGAAGGTGTCGAAGCGGTTGGCGCCGCGAATGGCCCCGCCCGTATCCTGCGCCACCCAGAGCCCGTCGGCACGCGGGTCGCTCATTCCGATAAGGAGCACGGGCGCCCCGAGCGGCACGAAGCGCGGATCGGCCGCCACGGAGACGCGCGGCGTCACCGGCCGCCCCAGCGCGCCCAAGGGCCCCGGCCCGGTCAGCTCCTGGAAGAAGACGTAGCTCCTGTTCTCCCGCATCAGCGCCCTGCCTGCCTCGGGATTGGCGGAAAGCCATTCGCGGATGCGCTGCATCGAGACCGGCGGCTGGACGAGCCCGCGCTCCCGCAGCAGCCGCCCGATCGCGACATATTCGCGGCCGTTCTGCCCGGCATAGCCGATCCGCATCACGCCGCCATCCGGAAGCCGGAGCCGCCCCGAACCCTGGATCTGGAGAAAGAACAGGTCGGCCGCGTCGGCGACCCAGGCGATCTCCAGCCCGCGCCCGGCGAGCACGCCCTCCTCGATCTCGGTCCGGTCGTGGTACAGGACATAGGTTCCCGTCTCGTCGACCCGCCCGCGCCCGCGCGCGCCGGTCGCCGGATCGGCGTCGAGCAGGTCCGCCGGCTTGGCGTAGACCGGCACGTCGTAGCCCGGCCGCCGCTCGCGCGAGCCGCGAATCTCGGGCTCGTAATAGCCGGTCGCGAACGCTGTGCCGTCGCCGACCTGCACGCGCTCGAAGCGGTCGCGGAAGAAGGCGGCCATCGCCGCCGGCGCTGCGAGCCCGGCGCTCTCCTCGCAGAGCGGGCGCCAGTCGTCCCTGCGGGTGAGCCCGCTCGGATCGTCGCGGCCGAGCAGCGACGGGCAGGAAATCCGGAAGGCGCGCCACGCCCGCTCCGCCGCGTCCGGCGCCGGATCGTAGGAGGGTCCCTGGCTCAGCCCGGCCGCCACCGCGTTCGCGGGTTCAGGCGGCGGCACCGGTGCGGGCGTCGGCGCGGGCGGCTGAGGCTGCGGCGCGGGCTGCTCCGGCTGCGGCGCCGGCAGCGGCTCGGGCCGCGGCCCGACGCGCGAGCAGGCGGCGGAGAGAAGCAAAGCGGCGAAGAGGAAGGGGCGAAGAGTCATAAGCCGGCCATAGCCGGATCGGCGCCGCTTCCGATAGTCGCGGATGTTACGGCCTCAAGGGACCGCTCAGCCGACCTCGTCGGTATCGACCAGCAGCCAGTTGGGATCGCCGGTGCCGAGGGTGCGGCGGAACGTCCAGACGTCGTTCGAAGCGACCGCATCGTTCATCGTGCCGCCGACCACCTCGCCGCTCGCATCGCGAGTCACCGCGGCGATGGACGCATCGAAGCGCACGTCGATCTCGGCGACGCGGCCGCTGAGGCGCGCATTCTCGATCACGGCATGCTCGATCGCGATCAGGCGGTTGTCGAGCCGGTGGCCCGCGGCCTCGCGCTCGGCGATCGCCTCGTCGAACGAGGCATAGACTTCCGGCGAGGTGAGGAAGCGCAGCGCCTCGCGGTCGCCATTCCAGAAGCCTTCGAGCACCATCCGGTACGCGCCCTGCGCACCTTCCAGGAAGCGGCCGACGTCGAAGCTCGGATCTGCCGAGATGATCGCGCGGATGCCGGACGCGGCGCCTTCCTCGTAGACGAGGCCGGGCATGTCCCTGCGCTCGGGCTCGGCGCCGGCCGCCGGAACGGCGACGTCGGCCGCCGCGGCGGCTTCCGGCCGCGTGACCGGCTGCTGTTCGTGACCGGTCCTTTGCCCCAGAACCGCGTAAAGCCGGAGGCCGACGAACAGGGCCACCAGGGCAAGCAGGACGATTTCGTAGTTCACGATCAACTCCTAAACGCAGCCCCCTACATAGGTCGGAACCGCGCGCGATTCAAATATGGCCCGGAAGCGGGTCGGTTCGAAAGGGAGAACGCGCGGCGGGCCGCACATGTTGCGCGGCCTCGTCTCCCCTGCTACGCCCGCCCCCTTGCGGCGAGGCGGAAATACGGCCGCTTTTTCCTTCCATCTTTTCAAGGGTTTCGAGACAAATGGCCGACGAACTGGGCACAGCGGGCGGAGCGGACTTCATGAGCGGCGGCGGCGATCTTCCGGAAGTCGGCGTCATCTCGCAATATGTGAAGGACCTGTCGTTCGAAAATCCGGCCGCGCCGGCCGTGTTCCAGTGGCAGGGCCAACCCCAGATCGACGTCCAGTTCAACATCGGCGCCCAGAAGGTCGGCGAGGACGTGCACGAAGTCGCGCTTCGCATCGAAGTCACCGCCAAGGCGGGCGAAGGCACCGCCTTCAAGTGCGACGTCCTCTACGCCGGCCTGTTCGCCGTCCGGAACCTCCCCGAAGAGCAGCTCCAGCCCTTTCTCCTCGCCGAAGCGCCGCGCATCCTGTTCCCGTTCGCGCGCCGCATCGTCGCCGATTCTGTGCGTGACGGCGGCTTCCCGCCGCTGATGCTCGATCCCATCGATTTCGCCTCGCTCTACATGCAGCGCCAGGCGCAGCTCCAGGCCGAGCAGACCGGCGGCCAGACCGGGGACATCTTCGGCCAGGCCTGACCCGCCGCCCCGCCGAATAAGGGGGCCGAATAAGGGGGCGCACGCATGAACCTCATGAAGGCGATCGGGACGATCGGCGGGCTCACCCTGGTGAGCCGCGTCCTCGGATTCGCGCGCGACATGATCGGCTCGCGCATCCTCGGCGCGAGCCACGCCAACGACGCGTTCAACGTCGCCTTCACGCTGCCCAACATCTTCCGGCGATTGTTCGCCGAAGGCGCCTTCGCGTCGGGCTTCGTGCCGCTGTTCAGCCGCCGCCTGTCCTCCGGCGGAACCGAGGACGCGCAGCGGTTCTCGAACGACATCCTCGCCGTGTTCATGCCCACCCTTCTCGCTATCGTGGTCCTGTTCGAGATCGTGATGCCGGCGTTCCTGTGGCTGATCGTCGCCGACTATGCGGAAACGCCGGGCAAGTTCGAGCTTGCGGTCGAACTCACCCGCTACACCTTTCCCTACCTCCTGTTCATCAGCCTGGCCGCCTTCCTGTCGGGCATCCTCAACTCGCTGACACGCTTCGCCATTGCGGCGTTCGTCCCGGCCCTGCTCAACATCACGTTGATCATCGCGATCCTGGTAGGCCCCGGCGGCGATACGGACGCGGAGCTCGCAACCACGGTCCGCTACATGGCGATCGCCGTCTTCGTCGGCGGCATCGCCCAGTTCGCCATGTGCTGGGTGACGGTCCGCCGCGCGGGCATCCACCTCCACTTCGGCCGCCCGCGCCTGACGCCCGCGGTGAAGGAACTCGTCATCCTGATCCTGCCCGCCACCGTGGCGGCGGGCGTCTACCAGATCAGCCAGCTCTTCTACACCTTCTTCGCCTCCCGCCTCGGCGAGGGCGCGCTCACCAACCTCTTCTACGCCGATCGCCTGAACCAGCTTCCCTTGTCGATCATCGGCACCGCGCTCGGCACCGCCATCCTGCCCTCGATCAGCCGCGCCATCGAGCGGCGCGAAGACCACACCGCCTCCGACATCCAGGCCCGCGCCTTCGATCTCGCCATGCTGCTTACACTGCCCGCGACGCTCGCCCTTTCCGTCACCGCCTATCCGATCATCGCCGCGCTCTTCCAGGGCGGCAATTACCAGGCGTCCGACGCCGCGATCACCGGTCAGGTCCTCGCCATCCTCGTCCTCGGCCTCCCCGCCTACGTGCTGGTCAAGGTGCTGACCCCCGGCTTCTACGCCCGCAAGGACGTCAAGACCCCCGTCTACATCGCCATGTCGATCCTGGCGGGCTCGATCGTCGCCAATTTCGCGCTCATCCCGGTGCTCGGGATCTACAGCCTCCCCACCGTCACCTCGATCGGCGCGTGGCTGAACTTCCTGCTTCTCTTCGCGATCCTCGGCTTTCGCGGCCATTTCCGCCTGCCTGGCTGGCTGGTCTCGCGCCTCGCCCGCCAGCTCGCCGCGGCAATGCTGATGGGGGCCGTCCTGTTCTTCCTCCAGCGGCTCCTCGGCGACGTCTTCACCGGCGGCTTCGGCGAGCGCGCGATCGGCCTCGCGCTCATCGTCGGCACCGGCGCGGTCGTCTATTTCGGCACCGCCTGGGTGATCGGCGGCATCGGCCGCGAAGACGTCAAGACGCTCTTCCGGCGCGCCAAGGCCGAAGAAGCGCCGCTTTCCGAAGGCAATTGATGATGCGCATCGTTTCCGGCATCCAGCCGACCGGCAACCTCCACCTCGGCAACTATCTCGGCGCGATCAAGCGCTGGGTGGAGATGCAGGACGAGGCCGAGTGCCTCTATTTCCTCGCCGATCTCCACGCCATCACCGTGTTCGTCGATCCGGCCGAACTCGCCGGCAACGTGCGCGAAATGGCGGCGGCGCTCATCGCCTGCGGGGTCGACGAGAAGAAGTCGGTCCTCTTCAACCATGCCCGCGTCCCCGCCCACCCGGAGCTCGCCTGGATCCTCAACTGCACCGCCCGCATCGGCTGGCTGAACCGGATGACGCAGTTCAAGGAAAAGTCCGGCAAGAACCGCGAAGGTGCGTCGATCGGCCTTTACGCCTATCCGATCCTCCAGGCGGCCGACGTCCTCCTCTACCAGGCGAGCCACGTCCCCGTCGGCGAGGACCAGAAGCAGCATATCGAGCTCATCCGCGACATCGCGACCAAGTTCAACACCGACTACCGGGAGACCTTCGCCCTCCCCGAGCCGCTGATCGGCGAAGCGGGCGCGCGCATCATGTCGCTTCGCGACGGCACCGCCAAGATGTCAAAGTCCGACCAGTCCGACATGAGCCGCATCAACCTGACGGACGACACCGACACGATTGTCCAGAAGATCCGCAAGGCGAAGACCGACGCCGAGCCGCTCCCCGAGACGATGGAGGGCCTCGCCGACCGGCCCGAAGCGAGAAACCTCGTCACCATCCACGCCGTCCTTTCCAACGAGACGCCGCAAGCCGTGTTGTCCCGCTTCGCGGGCCAAGGCTTCGGCGCCTTCAAGCCGGCCCTCGCCGACCTGCTCGTCGAGACCCTGCGCCCCATTAAAACGCGCTTGGACGAACTGCGCGGCGACCCGGCCGAGCTCGACGGCATCCTCACCCGCGGCGCCGAACGCGCCGGCGCCATCGCCAGGCCGACCCTCGACGCCGCCTACGAAGCGGTCGGGCTGAGGCGCTCGGCCTAAGCACCGCCGTCATTGCGAGGAGCGAAGCGACGAAGCAATCCAGTGGACGGCGGAGACCCGCACCGCCGCCCGCTGGATTGCTTCGCTCCGCTCGCAATGACGGCTTGCCACTCCACACCCCACCCTTCTTCACCCACGGTTCACCGGCTTGCGCTCAAGCCAAGCCCTTCTATATTTTCGATTATCCGGGAATTCTCCCGAAGGAAGGGCCGCGTACATGTCTCTCCAGAAGAAGTTGCTCGCGCTCGCCGCGCCGATCGCCCTCATGGGCCTCAGCGCCTGCGCCGCCGGGCTTCCCACCCAGGTTTCCCGCTTCCAGGCGATGCCGGTGCCGCAGGGCCAGAGCTTCGTCGTCGTCCCCGCCGAGGGCGAAAAACCCGGCCTCGAATTCTCGCAATATGCGAGCCTCGTCAGCCGCCACCTCTCGGCGCTCGGCTATAACGAAGCCAATTCGCGCGAAGCGGCGAACTTCGTCGTCGAGCTCGATTACGGCGTCGACGAAGGCCGCCAGCGCATCGTCTCGCGCCCGGACCCCTTCACCGGCCCGGGCTGGGGCTACGGCTATCGCCGCCCTTATTATTCGCGCTTCGGCTATTTCGGCCGCTACCGCAGCCCGTACTATTACGGCTGGGACGATCCCTATTGGTATGGCGGCGGCTTCCGCGACCGGATCGAGAGCTACACCGAATATACGAGCGATCTCGAGATGAACATCATCGGCAAGGGCGGCGAGCCCCTGTTCGAAGGCCGGGCGCAGGCGCGCTCGACCACGGACGAGCTGACCGCGCTCGTTCCGAATCTCATCGAAGCGATGTTCACCGACTTCCCGGGCCGCTCGGGCGAGACGGTCCGGATCACGGTGCCGACCCGGCGCGACCGCCGCTAAGCCCTGGCGAGACGAACACAGGAGCGAGGGCCGGCCCACACCGGCCCTCGCTTTTTGCGTCCGGCGCATGGCCGCTCTACGGTGCGGCCGCACCCGCCAAATCCGGAGACCCGTCATGCTCGATCGCCGCCGCTTCATCGTCACGTCTTCGGCCTTCGCGGCGGTGCTCGCCGCCGGCCGTCCGGCGCCCGCCCTTGCGCAGCGCACGCGGCGCAGCCCCGCGGCGGCGGCGCTCGATGCCCTGATGGAGCGCGGCTACCAGGAGATGGTGCTGACCGACCCCGAGGCGCGGACCTCGCTCGGCCTCGACACAGGCGCCCACGCCGCCGCCAAGTCCCGGCTCCTGGACCGCTCGGCCGCCGGCCTCCGCCGCCGCCAGGACAAGATGCGCCAGTTCGACCGCCAGCTTCGCGCCATCGACCGCGGATCGCTGACCGGCATGGACGCCGTCAATTACGACACGCTCAAGGCTTATGGCGAGACGGTCATCGGCGCCTACGACAGCTTCACCTACGGCACCCACAGCTGGCCCGAGCCCTACACCGTCAGCCAGCTTGGGGGCATCTATCAGGGCATCCCCGACTTCCTCGACAGCCAGCACCGGATCGAGACCGCGGCCGACGCCGAGGCCTATCTCTCCCGCCTCTCCGCCTTCGCGCGCGAACTCGACCACGAGACGGGGCGCCTCCGCGCCGAATATGCCGCCGGCGTGATTCCGCCCGACTTCGTCATCGACAAGACGCTGACCCAGCTCGGCAATCTGACGTCGACGCCCGCCGCCCAGTCCGGCCTCACCACCTCCCTCGCCCGCCGCACACGCGAGAAGAACATTCCCGGCGACTGGGCCGCGCGCGCCGAGCGGATCGTGACGGCGGAAGTCTATCCCGCGCTCCAGCGCCAGGCGGAGGTCATGCGCGGCCAGCGAGCCTCGGCCGTCCACGATGCCGGCGTCTGGCGGCTCCCCAGGGGCAACGAATATTACGCCTATGGCCTGCGCTACGCGACCACCACCAACATGAGCGCCGACGAGATCCACCAGCTCGGGCTCGACCAGATCGCCGAGCTCGGCGGCCGAGTCGACACGATCCTGCGCGCCCAAGGCATGACCCAGGGCACCGTCGCCGAGCGCATGCGGGCGATGGGCAGCGACCCGCGGCACGTTTACCCCAACACCGAGGCAGGCAAGGCGCAGCTCCTCTCCGATCTCAACGGCCAGATGGCCGACATGACCCGGCGCCTCCCCCGCTATTTCGGCCGCCTCCCGCGCGCCGCCGTCGAGATCAAGCGCGTGCCGCAGACGATCGAGGCCGGCGCGCCCGGCGGCTACTATCAGCAGCCCGCGCTCGACGGCTCTCGCGCCGGCGCTTATTACATCAACCTGCGCGACACCGCCGAATGGCCCAAGTGGACGCTTCCCACCCTCACCTACCATGAGGCCATGCCGGGCCATCACCACCAGATCGCGCTGGCGCTCGAAGCCGAAGGCATTCCGATGCTGCGCCGCCTGTCCAACTTCTCCGCCTATACCGAAGGCTGGGGCCTGTATTCGGAGCAGCTCGCCGACGAGATGGGCGTTTACGAGAACGATCCCCTGGGCCGCGTCGGCTATCTGCAGAGCTTCATGTTCCGCGCCGCGCGCCTCGTGGTCGACACGGGCCTGCACCACAAGCGCTGGAGCCGCGAGCAGGGCATCCGGTACATGGTCGAAGCGCTCGGCGACCAGGAAAGCTCGGTCGCGACGGAAGTCGAGCGCTATGCCGTCTGGCCGGGTCAGGCGACCAGCTACAAGGTCGGCCAGACCCGCTGGGTGCAGCTTCGCGAAGACGCGAAGCGCCGCCTCGGCGCCGACTTCGACATCCGCTCCTTCCACGACACCACCCTCGCCGCCGGCGCCATGCCGCTCGACGTCCTCGCGCGAGTCGTCGACGATTGGGTGACCGAGCGGCAGGGGGTGCGGGGCTAAAGCCTCAGCGCTGCTGGACGAGCCAGGCGCCGGCGATCACGAGGGTGACGCCGGCGACGCGCTGGAGCGTGATCTCCTGCGCGGCGAGGCCGAAGGCGCCCACCTTGTCGAGGAGCAGGGCCATGGCGAGCTGCCCGGCGATGCCGACCATCAGGAAGAAGGTGATGCCGAGCCGGGGGGCGGCGAAGGCGGCAATGGCGACGAACACCGCGCCGTAGAGCCCGCCCGTCCAGGCATACCAGGGAAGACCCCGCACTGCGTCGGTGTTCGGCCGGACTCCGATCGCCAGCGCAACGACGATCAGCGCCGCGAACCCGACTCCGAAGGAGACGAGCGCCGCATTGACGGGCGAAGCCACGGCCCGCGACAACATCGCATTGGTGGGCGCCTGTAGAGCGACAAGGGAGCCGGCAAGAAAAGCGCCGACCAGCGCCACGGTCCAAAGCGGATTCATGTCGCGCGCGGCCGCTGCCGTTAGCTTTCGAGCTGGCGGGTGAGGAGACGGATGTCGGAGTCGAGCTCCGGATCCTGCGCGCGCAGTTTCTCGATCTGCTTCACGGCGTGGATCACCGTCGTGTGGTCGCGCCCGCCGAAGCGGCGGCCGATCTCGGGCAGGCTGCGGGGGGTGAGCTGCTTGGAGAGGTACATGGCGACCTGGCGGGGGCGGGCCACTTCGCGTGCGCGGCGGGCCGAAGTCATCTCGGCCTTGCGGATGCGGTAATGGTCGGAGACGCGAGTCTGGATTTCGTCGATCGAGATGCGGCGCTGATTGGCGCGCAGCGTCGAGGCGAGCACTTCGCCGACGAAATCGAGATCGATCGTCCGGTTCTGCATCATCGAATAAGCGGCGATGCGATTGAGCGCGCCTTCGAGCTCGCGGACGTTGGAGCTGATCCTCTTGGCGAGGAACATGACGACGTCCTCGGGCACCTTGACGTCCGGAAGCGCTTCCAGCTTCTTGAGGATGATGCCGAGCCTGAGTTCGAGGTCCGCCTGGTTGATGTCGGCGACGAGGCCCCAGGACAGGCGCGACAGGATGCGCGGCTCGATGCCGTCCAAATCCTGCGGCGCGCGGTCCGAGCTGATCACCAGGCGGCTGCCCGCCGAGATGATCTCGTTCATCGTGTGGAAGAATTCTTCCTGGGTCGATTCCTTGCCGGCGATGAACTGGACGTCGTCGATCATCAGGAGGTCGGCCGAGCGAAGCTGCTGCTTGAAGGCGATGGTCTCGTTGGCGCGAAGGGCCGCGACGAACTCGACCATGAACTTTTCGGCCGACATGTAGATGATCTTCGCCCGCGGCTTCAGGCGATGGAATTCATGGCCGATGGCGTGGAGGAGGTGGGTCTTGCCGCGCCCGGTGCCGCCGTGGAGGAAGAGCGGGTTGAAGACCACGGTCTTGGCCGCCGCGAGCGTCTTCGCCGCATTGTAGGCGACTTCGTTCGCCTTACCGACGACGAAATTCTCGAAGCGGTAGCGGGGCTCGAGCGCGACCGCATAGATGTGCGCGGCTTCGGCAGGCGCGGAGCCGGCCGCGGGCGCCGGGATTTCGACGAGAGCGGCGGTGCGCGGCGCGGCGGCGCCGACTCCGATCTTGACCTGGCGCACGGCGGGCAGCGTCGCGCGCCACGCCATGTTGAGCCGCTCGGAGAAATGGGTCTGCACCCAGTCCACCATGAACTGCGAAGGAAGTTCGAGGCGCAGCGTCGCCGTTTCGGGATCGAAGCTGCCGAGCGCGATCGGGCGCAGCCAGCCGTCGAAGGTGCGGGCGCCGCAATCGCGGCGCAGGCTGGAGCGGATCAGCTCCCAGGATGCGGGGATCGAATCGAGCACTTCGTCGATCCCGCCCATCGCGGGCCCCGTCGACATGTGCGTTGTCGAGGACCCTGTCATAGCGTCGCCTTTGGCCGGCGTATGGTTCACGCAACAACCCCCTCTTCCAACTCGGTCGGCCGCTTAAGCTACGGCCCTGTTCTCGGCGCAAACGTCCCCCCGCGGCGAAATGCCCCCCGGCCTGCCGCTCTGGATTATCGTTTTGCATTGGCCCCGACGGCGAACCGCCGGGAATGGTTTTCTGGAAGTTCAGGGGCCGGTCCGCAACCGGAAAATTCACGCGACTGTCACAAAAATCCGTTGACACACGGTTTTGCGGGCTTTTTGCGAAAACCGCGGTTTTCCGCCGTTTTTCAAACCGCCCGCGCGCGAATCGCGGGAATTCCTAGGGTTTTTGGAAGGCGGTCGTTCGGTCCGTACCCGATACGAAAAAGCCCGCCGGTGAGGGCGGGCTCGTCGTAACGCAGATTAAGAACGCTTCAGCCGAGCGCCGCGACTCGCTTGGTGAGTCGCGAGAATTTCCGCGATGCGGTGTTCTTGTGGAAGACGCCCTTGGAGACGCCGCGCATCAGCTCCGGCTGGACCCGGCGAATCGCTTCTTCCGCCTGCGCCTTGTCGCCGGTGGCGATCGCCGCCTCGACCTGCTTCACGAAGGTGCGGATGCGGCTGACGCGCGCGCCATTGATCTCGGCGCGGCGGGCGTTGCGGCGGATGCGTTTCTTTGCTTGCGGCGTGTTCGCCATCTTTGATGCCTCTGATCTCGAAATGAAAAGGGCGCGGCTTTTCACCGCACCCGCTCGACGCGCCCTCTACCGGGAGGCGGCGCCAAGGTCAACCTCAACTGCGCTGGCAGCGGGCGCAAAAGAAGGTGGAGCGCCCCGAATCGACTCGCCGGCGAATCGACGCTCCGCAATGGCAGGCTTCGCCCTCCCGCCCATAGACGCGCCACTGCTTCGAGAAATAGCCGAGCTCGCCGTCCGGCCGCGCATAGTCGCGTAGCGTCGAGCCGCCCGCGACGATGGCCGCGGCGAGCACCTCCTTCACCGCCGCGACCAGCTTTTCCAGCCGGTGGCGCGAGATCCGCCCCCCTGCCCGCGTCGGCGCGATGCCGGCCATGTGTAGCGCTTCGCAGACATAGATGTTGCCGAGCCCCGCCACGATCCTTTGATCGAGGAGCATCGCCTTGATCGGCGCGGAACGGCCCTGGAGCGCAGCCTCCAGAGCGGCGGCGGAGAAGGCGTCGGAAAGCGGCTCCGGCCCCATCTTCGCGAACGGCTCACGAGCGCCCACTTCGTCGGTGCGCAGGAGATCGAGCGAGCCGAAGCGCCTGGGGTCGTTCAGCGCCAGCACCCGACCTTCGTCCGTCTCCAGCACGAAATGATCGTGCGCTCCGAGCTCGCCGGGATCGATCCGCCAGCGCCCCGACATGCCGAGGTGAAAGACGAGCGTGTCACCGCGGTCCGTGTCGATCAGCCCGTATTTCGCCCGCCGCCCGAGCGAGACCACCCTCGCCCCGGTCAGCCGCTGCCGAAGGTCCGGCGGGAAGGCCCGCCGCAAGTCCGCCCGCCGCGCCTCGACCCGCGCCAGCCGCCGCCCCTCCAGCACCGGCCGAAGCCCGTTCACCGTCGTCTCGACCTCGGGAAGCTCAGGCATGGGGCCCGCGGCAAGCAATTTGAATCGTGCACATCTCCGGAAACCCCTGCTAGAGGCGCGGGCGATGGACAAGGTCAGTTTCGGTCACGAGGACGTCGAGCCGCAGGAAAAGACGCGGCGGGTCGGCGGTGTATTCACGAATGTCGCGCGCCGCTACGACCTGATGAACGACGTCATGTCGGGCGGCATGCACCGGATGTGGAAGGACATGTTCGTCTCGCGCGTCCGCCCCCGCCGCGGCGAGCGCGTGCTCGACATGGCGGGAGGCACGGGCGACGTCGCCTTCCGCCTCGCCCGTTCGGGGGCACAAGTCACCTTCGCCGACATCAACACCGACATGCTCGATGTCGGCATCGAACGCGCGAGGAAGCGCGGCATCGAAGGGCTCCTCTGGGCGCATGAAAATGCCGAGGAGCTGAGCTTCGCCGATGCTGAGTTCGACGCCTACACGATCGCCTTCGGCATCCGGAACGTGACGCATGTCGAAAAGGCGCTCGGCGAATCGCACCGGGTCTTGAAGACCGGCGGCCGCTTCCACTGCCTCGAATTCTCGCAAACCCGCTGGCCCGGTTTCGCCGGCTTGTACGAGCGCTACAGCCGGGACGTCGTCCCGCGGCTCGGCAAACTCTTCGCCGACGATGCGGACAGCTACCGCTACTTGATCGAATCGATCGAGCGCTTTCCGGACATCGAAAGCTTCTCGGCGATGATCCGCCGCGCGGGCTTCTCGAACGTCCGGGCGGAGCCGATCCTCGGCGGTCTCGTCGCCATCCACAGCGGCTGGAAAGTGTGACCAGACCGATCGTCCACGTCTGGCGACTCCTCAAATGGGGGCGTGTGCTGGCGCGGCACGGCGCCCTGCGCGGCATCGAGCGCGACGCGAACACGCCCGCGCCCGTCCGCCGTCTCGCCCGGATCGCCCGCTTCGGAACGCGCCAGCCCAAGGTCCCGAACTACGCCTCCGCCTTCCAGGACCTCGGCCCCGCCGCGATCAAGTTCGGCCAGGCGCTCGCGACTCGCCCCGACCTCGTCGGCGAGCAGGCGGCGCGGGACCTGACCCGCCTCCAGGACAGCCTCCCCCCCGCCCCGTTCGAGCAGATCCGCGCCTCGATCGAGCAGGCGCTCGAAAAGCGGATCGAGGACGTTTTCTCCCACATCGACCCCGAGCCGGTCGGCGCCGCCTCGATCGCCCAGGTCCACCGGGCGATCACCACCGAGGGCAAGCAGGTCGCGGTCAAGGTCCTCCGGCCCAACATCGAGGAGGATTTCGCCCGCGCCCTCGACACGTACGAATGGGCCGCCGCCCATGCCGAACATTATGGCGGCGAAGTCTCGCGCCTGCGCCCCCGAGTCGTCAT
>DASQND010000034.1:0-4679 GCA_035645215.1 Allosphingosinicella sp. | reverse complement strand
CGTCGCGGTCCTGCGATCGCGCGCCGCCGCCGACCGGGCCGCCGTGCTGCGGGTGTCGGTCGCGCTTCTCCTCCTCCTCCCGCTCCTGTCGCTCGCGCTGCCGAAGCTGGAGATCGAGGCCTGGGCCGCCGAGGAGATCGCTGCGCTTCCGGATATGACGTCGGCGTCCGCGCCTTATGCGGCTCCCGAAACCGTGAGCAATGCGCCCTCGCTCACCGCCGCGCCGGCCGGCCCCACCATCTGGGACGATCCCACCAGCCTGTTCCTGATCCTGTACCTCGGCGGCGTCGCCATGCTCGCGGCGCGGCTTGGCACCGGCCTCAGGACGCTCGGCCGCTGGACGCGGGACGCGCAGGACGTCGACTGCCCCGCGTGGAGCGACGCGTTCGAGCGCGCCCGCTGGTCCGCCGGCGCGCCGCACCGGCTGCGCCTGCTCGTCTCGGACGAAGCGCCGTCGCCCTTGAGCTGGGGCCTCCTCAATCCCGTCATCCTGATCGACCGCGACACGCTCGACACGCCGGAGGATGCGGACGCGATCCTCGCTCACGAAATCGCCCATGTCGTGCGCCGGGACTGGCTGGTCCTGATGCTGACCCGCGTCGCCGCTGCGCTCTTCTGGTTCAACCCTTTGGTCTGGGTGCTGGAGCGCGAAGTCGTCCAGCAGGCCGAGGAAGCGGCGGACATCGAAGCGGCCCTCTGCGTCGAGCCGGCGCGCTACGCCCAGACGCTCGTCCACTGGGCCCAGTTCAATGCCGGCGGGCTCGTCCCCGCCAATTCGATCGCCCCCTCGGCGAGCGCGCTCACCCGGCGGGTGAAGGCGATCCTCGACGCCCGCCGCCGCGCGACTCCGAGCGGCTCGCCCTGGACCCTCGCCGCCATCGCCGGCTGCGCCGTGTTCGCCGTCACCCTGGCCGTGCTGCAGCTCATCCCGGCCGTCGCCGAAGCGCGCACTGTCGCCGCCGCGCCGGTTCGCCCGCACAGCCCGTTCGCGCCGCCGGCGCCGCATCCGGCCGCCGCCCCGCTCGCGCCCGAAGCGCCGCCGGTGGTGGTGAACGGCCTCCTCCCGCCGGAGGCGCCCGCCGCACCGCTGGCGGCAGCGGCGGCGGCGGCGGCGCTCGCCGTGGCCCACCCCCATCCCGACGCGCCCGTTCCGCCTGAGCCGCCCCACGGGCCGCGCGCCTGGCCGACGCCGCCGGCGCCGCCGCGGGTGCGGGTCAACGTCGCGCCGCCCTCGGCCGACGCGATCGAGCGCGCCGTCGAGGCCTCGGTGCGGGCCGTGGAGCGGATCGACATCGACCAGCTCGTCGCCGCCCGCATCCACGGCGTCAACGCCGACTATGTCCGGTCGATGGCGCAGGCCAATGCGGCGCTGCGCCGCCTGCCGGTCGAGCAGCTCGTCGCCATGCGCATCCACGGCGTTTCGCCCGCTTTCGTCCGCGAAATGGCGGCGGCAGGCTATCCCAATCTCAGCCCGGAAGCGCTGGTCGCGATGCGCATCCACGGCGTATCGGCGCGCGACGCCCGCCAAGCGCGCGAGGCCCGCGGCCGCCGCCTTTCGCCCGAGGAGCTCGTCGCCCGCGCCATCCACGGCGGCGACCACGACGACGACTGACCGCTCAAGTTCGAAGGGGACGAAGATGCTGACCTTGATCCTGAGCACGGCGGCCCTGCTCGTCGCAGCGCCGGCGGACGCACCCGCTGCCGCACAGAGCCAAAGAACCCAGCACCCCCGCGACTGGGACGGCCGCCTCGATTTCACGCTCGCGCCCACCGGCAGGGCCGCAGAACCCAGCGAGCGCATCCACCTGTCGCTGCGCTACGGCGGCGGCGAGGGCGACCGGCGGAGCCATTACGGCCGCACAATGGACCTTGCGGACCTCCCCGGCGTCACCGCCTCCGATCTCGCCTCCAGCGACGCCCCGGTCCGCTTCCAGATCGTCCGGGAGGCCGGGACGATCGACTGCGCCGGCACCTCGCGCGGCGAGGGACGCGCCGCCGGCACCTGCCGCTTCGCGCCGGACCAGGCCTTCGTCGCCGACCTCGACCGGCGCGGCATCGGCCGGCCCGGTCTCGAGGATCAGTTCCACCTCGCCAAGGCCGGCGTCGGGCGCTCGCTCCTCGACGAGCTGGCGCGGCAGGGCTATCCGCGCCCCCGCGTTTCCGATCTCGTCGCGCTCGGCATTCACGGCGCCGACGCCGATTACCTGCGCGGCCTCGATGCCGCCGGATACCGCGTCGGCAGCCTCGACCGGCTGGTCGCCTTCCGCATCCACGGCGTTTCGCCCGCTTATATCGGCGAGATCGCCGCGCTCGGCGGGGCGTTCCGGAACATGGCGGCGGACGACCTTGTCGCCATGCGCATCCACGGCGTCACGTCCGCGTTCGCGCGCGAGATGGCGGCGCTCGGCTATGCCGGCCTCCGCCCGGGCGACCTCGTCGCCATGCGCATCCACGGCGTCCGTCCCGACCGGGTGCGCGAGCTCGCCGCGCTCGGCTACCGCAACCTCACCGCCGAGCAGCTCACCGCCTTCGCGATCCACGGCGTCACCCCCGCCTACGTGCGCGAGATGGCGGCGGCCGGCTATCCGAACCTCACCGTCGAACAGCTCCTCAATCTGCGCATCCACGGCGTCCGCGCGGACGATGCGCGGGCGCTGAACGCGGCCGTCGGCGGCGAGGCGCGCTAGTTCCGGCCCTGGAAAAGCCAGCATAAAGCGGGTGTTGCCGGGAGCGGCGGCGGGGCGTAGCGGGTCCGAAGGTCATTCGGATACCCACCAGGCTTGAGCGTCTCCTTCATCAACGCGGTCGGCACCGCAATTCCGCCCCACGACGTGCACGGCGCCTTTATCGCCTGGGCCGAGCGCCGCATCGCGGGCGACCGGGAGCGGGCGCTGTTCCGCCGCATGGCCGAGCGCTCCGGAATCGCGCACCGCTGGTCGGTCCTCCCGGTCGGCGCGGGCGGCGGCTCGCCGGTCGATGCGGGCGGCTTCTATGCCGACGTCGCGCCGCCGACCTCGCAGCGCATGGAAGTCTATGCCGCCGAGGCGCCGAAGCTCGCCCTCCAAGCCATCGCCCGGCTCGGCGAGCAGGTCTCGCTCGCCGGCGTCACCCACCTCGTCGTCGCGAGCTGCACCGGCTTCACCGCGCCCGGGATCGACCAGATCATCGCCGAGGCCCTGGGGCTCCACGAAGTGGAGCGCACGCTCGTGGGCTTCATGGGCTGCTATGCCGCCGTGTCGGCGCTCCGCGTCGCCAACCACATCGTCCGCGCAGAGCCGGACGCGCGGGTGCTCGCGGTGACGGTGGAGCTGAGCTCCCTCCACCTCCAGGAGACGAGCGAGGTCGAGCCGCTCCTCGCCATGCTCCAGTTCAGCGACGGTGCGGCCGCGGCTTTGCTGTCGCGAGAGCCGAGCGGTTTCGCAATCGAGGGGAGCTTCGCGCTGTCGCTGGAAAAGAGCGCCGAGCTCATCACCTGGTCGATCGGCGACACCGGCTTCGCCATGCACCTCTCCGGCGAAGTGCCGGGCCGGATCGGCACCGCGCTCAACGACGCGGCGGTCCGTGCCAAGATGCTCGGCCCCTGGCGCAGCGACGAGATCGACGCCTGGGCGGTCCATGCCGGCGGCCGCTCGATCCTCGATTCGGTCGAAAAGGGGATGAGCCTCGCCCCCGAGGCCCTTCGCGAAGCGCGCGACGTGCTCGCCTGCTACGGCAACATGTCCTCCTCCACCCTGATGTTCGTCCTCGCCGCCCTGCTGGAGCGGCGCGATGTGCGGAAGGGCCTCGCCCTCGCCTTCGGGCCGGGGCTCGCCGCCGAGGGGTTCCGCTTCTCGAGGGCTGCGGTGTGAGGCGCCTCGCCGTCCGCTCCCGCCAAGAGGAGCTGATGGACGATCCTGCGCTCGATCCCGCGACTTATGCGGCGGTGATCGGCGACTTGTCCAAAGTGAACGCGCTCCTGATGGTGTCGCGGCCGACCCTCGCCTTCATCAGGCGCACCCTCGGTGCCCGCAAATGCTTCCGCCTGCTCGACGTCGGCTACGGCCAGGGCGACATGCTCCGCGCGGTCGCCCGCTGGGCGGGGCGGCGCGGTATCGAGGCGGAACTTGTCGGCGTCGACTTGAACGAACGCAGCCTCCCCGCCGCGCGGGCCGCGACTCCGCCGGACATGGCCGTCGAATACCGCACCGGCGACTATGCGGACACGGCGGGCGAGGGCTGGGATTACGTGATCTCGAGCTCGGTCACGCACCACATGACCGACCCTCAGCTACACGCCTTCCTGCGCTTCATGGAAGCTGAGGCGCAGATCGGCTGGTTCGTGAACGACATTCACCGCCACTGGCTCGCCTTTGTCGGTTTCCCGCCGCTCGCCTGGGCGATGCGCTGGCATGCGATGGTGCGGCATGACGGCTGCCTTTCGGTGCAGCGCGGCTTCCGCAAGGCCGAGTGGGAGCGGCTCATCGCCGGCTCCGGCATCGATCCGCAGGGCCCCCGCGTCGTCCGCCGCTTTCCGCTCCGGCTGTGCCTCGAACGCGCGCGCTGATCGTCGGCGGCGGGCCGGCGGGCGCGGCGGCGGCGATCGCGCTCGCCCGTGCGGGCGCGGCGCCCGAGCTGATCGAGCGCTCGGCGGGGCCGCGCGATGTCGTCTGCGGCGGCTTCCTCGGCTGGGACGCGCTCGG
>DASQND010000033.1:0-7841 GCA_035645215.1 Allosphingosinicella sp. | reverse complement strand
CCCCCACCGTCATTGCGAGCGAAGCGAAGCAATCCAGCGGAACTCGGTGCAAGGCTCCGCCGCCCACTGGATTGCTCCGTCGCTTCACTCCTCGCAACGACGCCGCGGCGTCAGCGACCGCGCCCCCCCAGCCGCAGCGACTCCTCATACTCCGCCCGCGTCGCAATGCGGCCATGCACGCCCACGATGCTCTCGACCTCCAGCCCCAGCGCCGCGATCCGGTCGCGCAGCTCGCTCACGATCGGAAAGGCGGGCGGCGGGGCCCCGCGGGCGGCGAGCGAGAAGAGGTCGCCCTGGAAGAGGATGCGATGCGCCGGCACATGGGCAACGAGGTGCGACTCGGCGTGGCTGGTCGGAAAGGCATAGGCGACGATGCGGCCGTCGCCGAAGCTGCGGCGGCCGGTCACCTCCTCGATCGCGGCGGCGCCGGTATAGCCGCGGGCACGCAATTGCCGTTCGATCGCGACGCGGGCGCCGGCACCGCCGACGATCGTCGCGCCCGCCTCCGCCCAGGCGGCGAGGCCCCCATTATGGTCGCCGTGATGGTGGGTGGAGAGGACGTAGCGGACGGGCTTCCCCGGGCGCAGCGCCTCCAAAATGCGCCGCTGGGCCGCCGCATAAGCCGGGCTCTGCGGCGCTTCGACGAGGACGAGGTGATCGCCCATGTCGACCGCCATCGAATGATAATCGGCCGGCATGTTCTCGAAGTAGAGGACGCCCGGCGCGATCTCCCGCGCCGAAGGCTCGCCCGGCGCGGGCGGGGCCGTATAGCCCGAGGGCGGGGCGAAGGCCGAGTCCGCGGGCCGGCCGATGCGAGTCGCGCCGAGCCGCAGATCCTCGCGCAGCGTCGCGCCCTGGAAGATCTGGACTCGCGCCGGGAGCATGATGCCGTGGCGCCGCAAATAGTCGTAATAAGCGACGACGGCCGTCTCGGCACCATCCACGATCTGCGCGGCCCGCGTCGGGCGGAAGGTGGCGGGATCGAGGGTGACCTCGATCAAGGCGCCGGCCGCGTCGCGATAGCGGAAGCGCCCCTCCCCCGCCGGCTCCACGGTCGCGCGCGCCGCCTCGGCCTGGGCAAGGAGGAGGTGCGGCAGGAAGCGCTCCCAGCCGAGGCGCGCCGCCAGCGCGGGCTCGGCAGCGACAAGGTCGAGGTCGGTGCCGGTGCGCCAGCCGGCGGCATCGACGCTCCACCCGCCGGCCGGAGTCAGAGCAGCGCGCGTGAAGAAGCGGATGCCTCCGGGAAAATGCTGCTCGGCCTCGCGGATCGTGCGCGCACCGTCGAACCACCAGCGGTACACCCGGCCCGCGTCCGTGGTGAGCTCGGCCGGCGAGCGCGCCTGCTCCACCGCGCGGGAGAAGCCCGTCTGCTCGACCTGGATCGAAGCGGCGGCGGCGCGGGCGCGGGCGCTGCCGAGCGCCGTCGAGGCGGCGGCGAGCGGGTCGCCCGCCTGCACGACCGCGGCGGCCCGCGGCGGCGGCGCATCGCCCGCCGCGCAGGCGCAAAGCGCAAGCGCCGCCGAGACGCATCCGATCGATTGCCAAGGCGCTGCGCGAACCATTCGACTTCCCCTCTTGAACTCCGTCGCCGCCAACCTGCCACGCGCTTCGCCGAAGAGCCAACGCGAAGTCGCGAGACGATCCCCACCGCCGCGAGCGGCACCCAAGCCCGTCCTGCCCGGGTGACGGTGGCCGGGCGGCACGGGCCGCGACATTTCGTTTGAGCCTGCCGCGCCCGCCGCCTAGGCTCGCGTCCGGGCGACAGGAGCGAGCCATGGTCTTTCAGCGCAGCATCGTCGCCTCATGCCTGCTCCTCGCCGGCGCGCCCGCCCTCGCCCACCCCGCCATGGCCCAGCCCGCGTCGCCCGCCGCGGCAGTGCCGGCCGTGCCCGCCGTCCCCTGCGACGAGCCTGCCGAGGCGCCAGACATCGTCGTGTGCGGACGCAGCGACGACGCGCAATACCGCTTGCCGAGCCCCGACGGCTTCGATCCGCGCGGGCTGGTCGACAGCGTCTCGCGGGAGCGCAACCGGCTGATGGACGTCGGCGCCTCCGGCATTCATTCCTGCTCCACCGTCGGACCCGGTGGATGGACGGGCTGCGATCTCAGGCGCTGGCGCCAGGCGCACGAGCAGCGCGCCGGGATCAGCCAGGAGCAGCCCCATGCGGTGACCTTCGGGCCGCTCGCGGTCGGCGCGATCAAGCGCTGACGCCCGGAGCTTCGATGGCCCACCGCCTCCAGCCCGCCCCCAAGCCGCGCACGATCCTGGACCGCGCGGGTCCTCCCGCGTGAAGGAAGCGATCGCCCTCTTCCTCCTCGCCCTCCTCATCCTTCCGATGCTCGGCGCCGTCCGGCGCCTGAGGCGCCTCCCCAAAAGCGGCCTGGAGCAGACGCCGCCCGAAGGCGAATAGGCCCCTTTCTTGCCTTCCCCGGCGAACCGTCTAAGCGCGGCGTCATGGACGTGACGGACCTTCGCGTCGCTCTCTTCACCGGCAATTACAATTATGTCCGGGACGGAGCGAACCAGGCCTTGAACCGCCTGGTCGACCACCTGCAGCGCGGCGGCGCGCAGGTGCGCGTCTACTCGCCCACCGTCCGCGAGCCGGCCATCCCGCCCAATGCGCCCATCGTCCACATCCCCTTCGTCTCGATCCCGAGGCGCAAGGAATACAAGCTCCCCATCCGCCTGCCCCGCGCCGTCCGCCGCGACATCGCCCGCTTCCGCCCGACCATCTTCCACGTCGCGAGCCCCGAGCTGCTCGGCCACCGCGCCGTCACCCTGGCGCGCAAGATGGACGTCCCCGTCGTCGCCTCCGTCCACACCCGCTTCGAAACCTATATGCGCTATTATGGCCTCGCTTTCCTGGAGCCGCTGATCGTCGCGGGCCTGCGCCGTTTCTACCGCCGCTGCGACGCCATCTTCGCGCCGTCGGAATCGATGGCCGATCTCCTGCGCAACCAGCGGATGAACTTCGACGTCGGCATCTGGACACGCGGCATCGACAAGACGATCTTCAATCCCGGCCGCCGCGATCCCGCCTGGCGCCGCGGCCTCGGCATCGAAGACGACATGCCCGTGATCGGCTTCGTCGGCCGCCTCGTCATGGAAAAGGGCCTCGACGTCTTTTCCGAGACGATCGATCTCCTGAAAGCCCGCGGCGTGCGCCACAAGGTCCTGGTCGTCGGCAAGGGCCCGGCGCGCGAGTGGTTCGAGGCCCGCTTGCCTGGCGCCCGCTTCGCCGGCTTCCAGGGCGGCGCCGATTTGGGCCGCGCCGTCGCGTCCATGGACATGCTGTTCAACCCGTCCGTCACCGAGACGTTCGGCAACGTGACCCTCGAAGCCATGGCCGCCGGCCTCCCCGTCGTCGCCGCGCGCGCGACCGGAAGCGAGAGCCTCGTCGCCGACGGCACCACCGGCCGCCTCATCGAAGCCGGCGCCGCCCCCGCAATGGCCGACGCGCTCGCTTTCTACTGCACCGACGAGGCTGCCCGCCGCGCGGCGGGCGAAGCCGGCGAACGCGCCAGCCGCCGCTTCGGCTGGGACGAGGTCAACCAGGAGCTCGTCGACGGCTACCTCCGCATCATCGCCCAGCACGGAAGGTAGGCGCCGGCTCAGGACCGCGTTCCGGAGAGAAGTCCGCGGATAAGCACCGCCACCCCCAACCGTTCGGTTCGAGCGAAGTCGAGAACCGCATTCGAGCGGAGCGAGAACTCGGGCGCTGGTGAGTAAGAAGAAGAGGCCTCGACTTCGGCCGCAGGCCGAAGTTTATCCTGAGCGCCGCCGACAGGCGGCGTCGAAGGGCTCGAACCCAACGGTGATGAGGCAATGCGAACCCTACTGGGCTGCTCCGCCTCGCGCCCGCTTTCACCGCCCCCGCCCCCATGCCATAACCCGCCCGATGGACCCCCAAGCAGCACAAGCCCCCAGCCCCCCCGCCGCCGACGCCGCGCGCGAGCGTGTCTCCCGCCAGAAGGCGTCCCTCGCCTCCTCGGCCGGCTGGCTCCTCAACATCGTCGAATTCTACTGCGCCGTCCTCCCGCCCGAAGGCGCCTCCGCCTCGGTTCGCCTGCGCCGCGCCGCGCGCACCCTCACCTGGACGAGCCCGCAGCAGGAGCGGCTCGCCTTCTTCGCCGAGCGCTACGCCGCCCTCGATGCCGAAGCCGACCGCGCCCTCGCCGATCCCCGCGCAGCCCCCGAGGCGCTCGCCGCCATCGCCGTCCGCCTCGAACAGGCCGCCTCCGAAGCGCTCACCTTCTACGTCGCGCTCCAGTCGGACGCGCAGCGCGCGCAGGAGCTGAGCCGCACCACCGCGGCCGAGGAGAACCAGCCCAGCCGCCTCGCCGCCCGCGCCGGGATCGGCGCCTCGGTCCGCGCCTGCCTCTCCCAAGCCGGCGCGCAGAAGATGCAGGCGGCCGGCCTCGAGCTCTACCGCATACCGCTCTTCTTCGCCCCCGACGAATGCGCCGCCATCGTCGACCTCATCGAGCGCGACCTCCATCCCTCCCGCATCCTCGGCGACCAGGGCGACAGGGAATTCCGCACCAGCAAGAGCTGCAACCTCCAGCCGAGCGATCCGATCGTGGATAGCTTCGAGACTCGCGTCTGCGCCCTTCTCGGCATCAACCGCCGCTTCAGCGAGACGGTGCAGGGCCAGCGCTACGAAGTCGGCCAGCAGTTCAAGCCGCACTACGATTATTTCTTCGCGAGCGAGAGCTATTATGAAGACGCGGCCGCGCGCGGCGGCCAGCGCACGTGGACGGCGATGCTGTTCCTGAACGAACCCGAATCCGGCGGCCGAACCGACTTCCCCACCGCCGGCGCCTCCGCCGCGCCCGAGACGGGCACCCTCCTCGTCTGGAACAACATGGCGCCGGACGGCCGCTGCAACAGCTACGCCCTCCACCACGGCACCCCCGTCCTCGCCGGCCGCAAATACGTCCTCACCAAATGGTTCAGGGAGCGCCAGTGGATCTTTTGAGAGGGTAAAACCCCTCTCCCATTTCGGGAGAGGGAGGGGCCCATTGCGTCAGCAATGGGAGGGTGAGGGCACGGCTCAGGGGGACTTGCTCCTGCTTCGGCGCTCACCTCCGCACTTCGTGCCCTCACCCTCCCACCGCCTTCGGCGGCGGGCCCCTCCCTCTCCCTAAATGGGAGAGGGGATGCGCCTAAGCCTCCCCCCGCTTCAGCCGCTCGATCCGCCGCGCCGCATCGTCGAGCACTTCGGCGATCTCGTGCAAAGTCGCTTCGTCCATGTCCTCGCGCGTCACCCGCCCCCAGAGCGAGGCGAGGAGGTTCGAGACCGCCCGCCCGATCGGCGCCGCGCCCGCCCGCCTCGGCCCCTCGCCAAGACCGGTCAGCCGCTCGAGAAGCGCCGCCGCCTCGTCCGCCCGCTCGGCGAGCCAGGCGCGCCCTTCGTCGGTCGCGCGGAAGACCTTGCGGGTGCCTTCGCCCGGCACCTCCTCGATATGGCCCATGTCGCCGAGCATGGTCAGCATCGGATAGACCGTCCCCGGGCTCGGCACGTAGCCGCCGCCCGAAAGCTCCTCGAACCGGCGGATGAGGTCGTAGCCGTGGCGGGGCTCGGCCGCGATCATGTGGAGGAGGACGAGCCTCAATTCCGACGCATCGACCTGCCGCCGCCGCCGGCGCCGCCCGCGCCCGCCGCCGCCCCAGTCTCCGCCGCCCCAATCGTCGAAATCGCTCAGCGGGCGCGGCGGCAGAGGCCCACGCGGCCCACGCGGCCCGAAGCCGCCCGGCCCAAGGTCGAAACCGATCCCGCCGGGGCCGAAATTGAAGCGCAAACCCATGATCCTGCTCCTTCTGAGAGTCGCTCAAGATATATCTTGTAACAGTCGCAGGGGCAAGCACTGTGTTAGTATGCCACATCAGCGGCTTGCTCACGGCACCAGCCTCATTGGGGTCAGCTCCGGAATTCGTCACCCGTTCGGTCCGAGCGAAGTCGAGGACCGCTGCCGAGCGAAGTCGAGGCTCCTTCTTCTTGACCTCAGGCGCTGGCTTCCCGCTCCGCTCGAAGGCGGTTCTCGACTTCGCTCGAACCGAACGGGAGTGAGACGTTGCAGGCCAAACACGCGCGCACTGCCCCCCCTTCCAAAATAGGGTTTCGCGTGCTCGACTTGCATCCATGCAGACGCAGCTCCAAACCGCCTCGCCCTCTCCGTGCCGCGGCCACGCCGCCCCACCGCTGCTATGCGCACCGTTTCGGTGTGACTTTCGTGTGACCTTTCGCGCCGCCGCCGCCCCCGCCCGCGCCGGGCCCCACAGCCGCAGCGCCCACGCATCCGCCGAAGTTGACCGCTTTGCACGCAACGCGGCTTCAACCTGGTCAACTTCCGCGCGCCCCGCCGGGCTCGCCCGCCGCGCCCGCTTGCGCTAGAGCCCCCGCGTGGCCGACCTGTTCGCAACCGATCCGCCTCCGCCGCCCTCCGGCCCGGCGGTCGTGCCCGCGGGCGCGCCCCTCGCCGATCGCCTGCGCCCGGCCAAACTCGACGAGGTTGTCGGCCAGGGCCACCTCACCGGCCCCGAAGGCGCGATCGGCCGCATGGTCGCGGCCGGCAAGCTCGCCTCCATGATCCTCTGGGGCCCGCCCGGCACCGGCAAGACGACCATCGCCCGCCTGCTCGCCGACGCCGTCGGCATGCGCTTCGTGGCCATTTCCGCCGTCTTCTCCGGCGTCGCCGACTTGAAAAAGGTGTTCGCCGAAGCGCGCGTCCAGGCGCAGGCCGGCCGCCCTACCCTCCTCTTCGTGGACGAAATCCACCGCTTCAACCGCGCACAGCAGGACGGCTTCCTCCCCTATGTCGAGGACGGCACCGTAGTCCTCGTCGGAGCCACCACCGAGAACCCGAGCTTCGAACTCAACGCCGCCTTGCTCAGCCGCGCCCAGGTCCTGATCCTGAACCGGCTCGACCGCGAAGCGCTGACCAGCCTCCTCGACCGCGCCGAAGAAGAAATGGGCCGCCCCCTCCCGCTCACGCCGGACGCCCGCGAAGCCCTCGTCGCCACCGCCGACGGCGACGGCCGCTTCCTCCTCAACCAGGCCGAGACGCTGTTCAGCATTACCCTCTCCCCTTCAGGGGAGAGGGAGAGCCTTGCGAAGCAAGGCGAGGGAGAGGGGGAGTCTCGTGCCACTGAGCCTGCCGACGGACTCCCCCTCTCCCCAACCCTCTCCCCTGAAGGGGAGAGGGAGCCCGCTCCGCCACTGCTCGACTCCGCCGCCCTCTCCGCCCTCCTCCACCGCCGCGTCGCCGTCTACGACAAGGACCGCGAAGGCCATTACAACCTCATCTCCGCGCTTCACAAAGCGATCCGCGGCTCCGACCCGCAGGCCGCGCTCTATTATCTCGCCCGCATGCTCACCGCCGGCGAACAGCCGCTCTTTCTCCTCCGCCGTCTCATCCGCGCCGCGGTCGAGGATATCGGCCTCGCCGACCCCAACGCCCTCGTCCAGTGCATCGCCGCCAAGGACACGTACGACTTTCTCGGCTCTCCCGAAGGCGAGCTCGCCATCGTCCAGGCCTGCCTCTACCTCGCCACCGCCCCCAAATCGAACGCGGTCTACAAGGCGCAGAAGGCGGCGTGGCGCAGCGCCAAGGAGACGGGCTCGCTGATGCCGCCCAGGAACATCCTCAACGCGCCGACCCGCCTCATGAAGGACGTCGGCTACGGCAAGGGCTATACCTACGACCACGACGCGGAAGGCGGCTTCTCCGGCGACGATTACTGGCCCGAGGAGATGGAGCCGCAGGACTTCTACAAGCCGACGGACCGCGGCTTCGAGAAGCGCGTTTCCGAGCGCATGGCCTGGTGGGAGGAACAGCGT